>JANPNP010000146.1:0-18739 GCA_031427535.1 Bdellovibrionales bacterium
TTTTTCCACAAGTGCATGTGTCTGTAGATACTCGGCAACTTTTATTGCATTTTCCGCATGAGCTTTCATACGAAGTGGTAAGGTCTTTAAACTGCGAAGTGCTAAAAATGAATCAAATGCACCTTGCACTCCACCCATAGAATTACTTAAGAAAGCTAAGCGCTCGGCAATGGGCTGACTTGAAGTCGCGGCAACTCCACCAACCATATCGCTATGCCCACCAATGTATTTTGTAGCCGAATGTACGACGATATCTGCGCCTAATTCTAATGGACGCTGAAAATAAGGCGACATGAACGTGTTATCAACCACAACTAGAATATTCTTCTGTTTTGCGATCGCTGCAATGGCAGCAATGTCTGTTAGTTTCAACGTCGGATTTGTCGGAGTTTCAAGCCAAACCATTTTGGTATTTGGCTTTATTGCTTTCACAAAATTCTCGGTATGAGTCAAATCCAAGAAAGAAAATTCAAAGCCATTATTCCGCAAAACCTTATCAAATAGTCGATACGTACCACCATACATATCATCCATTGCTATGACATGATCACCTTGTTTTAGTAAATGAAGAATTGTTGTCGTGGCCGCGCAGCCAGATGCAAAAGCGAACCCGTATTTTGCGCTTTCTAAATTAGCTAAACAATCTTCGTAAGCTTTTCGCGTCGGATTATGGGTTCTAGAATATTCCCAACCCTGATGTACACCTGGTGATTTTTGTACATACGTTGATGTTAAATAAACTGGCGTCATAATAGCGCCCGTTGTTGGGTCCGGTGATTGGCCGGCGTGAATGGCGCGCGTATTGAATTTTAAAGTGTCTTTTATCTTTGAATTACTCATATTTTTTCATTTCCTCAGAAGCTAATATTTCGATATTGAAAGCTGCTTCCATTTCTTTTTGGTTTAAAAGTCCATTTTCGACCAACCACTTATCATTAAATGCTTTACTTAAGTACGCTTTCCCAGAATCTGGCATAACGACTACTATTTTTGATGGTTTTGTTAATGTCTCAGCGTATTTCATTGCGCCAATTAAAATAAGCGCACTAGATGGCCCGACACAAAGCCCTTCCTCAAGCACAAGTCGTCTGGTCATGGTAAAAGAATCCTGATCGTTCACTTTTATAAACGCATCAAAACGCTGCAAGTGGCAGTTATCCGGCAACATATCTTCCCCGATGCCTTCTACTTTCCAGGTTCCCGGCGGGTCAACGATTTTTCCATGATTATACAAATCCGCTAAAATACTACCAATTGGATCGGCGCAAATAATTTTTACATTTGGATTTTTTTCTTTTAAGTATTTCGCAACTCCAGATAGTGTTCCGCCCGTACCCACTCCTGCTGCAAAAACATCGATTTCACCACCACACTGGTTCCAGATCTCGGGGCCGGTAAGGTTGTAATGTACGTCAAAATTATCAGGATTATGATATTGATTCGTATAAAGACAATTGTTTGTTTTAGCTTTTAAGCTATCTGCAATTTTTTTTGCAACCGAGTAGTGGCTACGTGGATCTTCAGGCTCAACACCAATCGGAGTTATCACAACACGTGCGCCGTAGGCACGTAGCATAGCCCTTTTTTCTTCTGACATTTTTGCAGGTAAAACAAAGATACATTTATATCCTTTAACTGCTGCGACTAATGCTAAGCCCATTCCGGTGTTTCCGGCTGTGGCTTCAACAATGTAGCCACCAGGTTTTAATTCTCCACGCTTTTCAGCAGCTTCGACAAATGCCAGTGCAATGCGGTCCTTTATTGAACCCGCAGGATTGAAGTACTCCATTTTAGCAAAAAACTGATGCTTAGATCCCTTAGTTACGCTTTGTAGCTTTACTAAAGGCGTGTTGCCAATAGTTTCTAGTATTGAATTAGATATCTTTAGGCTCATGATATTTTTTCTTTCAAAGATTGTGGTTTCTTGATTTCTGATAAATAAACTAAGACATCAGACATTAAAATGATGATATCCGGGCTATACGGAATGCCCAAAAGGCCTGTCTTTGATTTGATAACATCAGTACTTGGATTTAGTTTCGACAATTCTATCACAAGTTGATTGATATGTTCGTTACCGTAATTCATCATCCTAGGACCCCTTCCATAGTGGTCCTATAAAAATATCTGTGCTGACCCTATTTCACAACTAATTTATTAAAGCTGAAGCATCTTTAAAGCCGGAGCTATAAGTAAAATCATCAGTGACGGAAATATAAGTCCCATCAAGGGAATCATTAACAATAGCGGAAGCTTGGCTAAATGGCTCTGAATTTCATCTTCACACGCTATAATCACTTCAGCCTCATATCCTTTCAACGATTCTAAAATTGCTTGTCCAAGTAACCCTTGCTCTAACAGAGCCAACAGATGCCTTCTTGGAGCTGCCAAGTGTTGCTTTGAAGGCGAATCGTTCTGTGATTGTAGCTGTTGAAACCACTTATTAACGAAGTAGCTGAACTCGTGTTTTAACTGCCTGGCCATGAAGAATCTAATCCCCTGGGCAACAGAATTGCCCTTTTCTAAAGATCTTTTCACATCCCAAAGTAAAATCAAAGTCGGAGTTATGCTTTCCATTTTATACGTCCTCCTAGACAAAAAATAAGAACCTCACCCAGGCTAAGAAGCGCCAGGGATAAGGCGATCAGAAACTTTTCTTGTTTTAGCTGAAAGTTATACCAGCTTAATAAAAAGATTCCGCAGTAAATAAAAATGGCAACAAAAGCTTGTGCGCGAATTTGTTTTGTTACTTGTCCGGACTTATGTCTCAAATTGCGTTGAATTTTTAATCCATCACGAAAAGATATTAATTGATCAATAACTTTAGCAGATGACTTCAAAATGTGTTCCAACTCTTGAAAATAAAACTGATGACACTGCAAAATGGATTTCAACGATATGTTTTCGTGTTCAAAACAAAACAAACTGGGTTTAAAGACATGTTTTTCCCATTCTGATAGATGCACGTATGTTAATTTCAAACTTGATTGCGCTGATTTTCCTGTCTTCATTAGTAAAATGATCTCATCAATAAAGGTTATACTTCGCAGATTGAACGTTCTTTTCGCCCAAAATGCTAAAATCTTCTGAAAAAACATCAAGCTCAGTAAAAAAAGACCGATATATATAACAGTAACGGCGAACAGTTCTTTGAAAATCAATGGCAAGTAGATCGGAATCTGCAAAAAGAAGAACATTACGATGACTTTTTTCTGATTTAAAACTTCAAATCTCTGTAGATGACTCAAAATCCGGAAAATAATCACGAATCCGAACATCGAAATTAGGATCTCAAGCATTATTGAACCTCCTTTTACAAGTTTGATGATCGCAAAAAGGATGCAAGAAATTTTTTTGTTGACGAAGCTTGTCGTTTTATTAACAATTTTATTAAGGAAGACTGAAAAGTCTAAACAACAACAACTGTGAGATCAGAAATGAAATCACACAAGGGAGATTCACATGGCAAAGAAGAAAGCAAAAAAAGCTACAAAGAAAACTGCAAAAAAATCTGCAAAAAAAGCTACTAAAAAGAAAAAGAAGTAGTTTTTCTTAAAGCACTAGCTTTAAAAACCCTTGGCCTTAAAACCAAGGGTTTTTTTATGTCTAAAATTCTTAGAGTGATTTTTCTTTGGCTAAGTAGCTGATTTGACTATGCAAAAAACAGCTACAAAAAAATTGAATTTAAATTAGTAGTAGTAAATTATTCCCACAGCACCTGATGGAATTAAAGTTATTTTTTCTAGTTCTGCCATCATCACTAATTCTCCGAAAAAATTAACTCCGGATAAATCGCCTTCTAATTGGTTGTACTCAAGGCCCACACTTCCAACAATAAAGTCTGCGCTAAAACGATTATTCTTAATTTCGTCATCAGTTAAAACGCGCTTTAAGATGTCTGATTGGCCTGCCGAATTTGACGATCCGGACGAATTAAACCACTTTGCGTACCCGACTTTTGTGTAGGGGGATAAATAATTGCCAATAAAATTGTGTTTCCAGCCCAAATTAAAAGAATTGTAACTTGGGCCTGCGCCCAAACCAATAACTGCAGCTTCCGTAGGATCCAAGTTCATTTCAGCGCTTAAACCTAGCAGGCCAGTCGCTCCGCCCATTAAAAATCCCAAGCCAAATTTCTTGTAAGACTTCATTTCTAGGTTGGATTCATAAATTTCAACTCCATCAGACGCAATATTTCTCTTTCTATCGAACACTGACTCATTGTTTGGCGAAACCTGTGAACGCAATTCATCTGAAACTGCGTGCGAGATTGAGCTTAAAAGTAGAATTGATATAATGATTTTTTTCAAAGGGCCTCCGAAGTGAGTAAGTTGCGGGTAGTTTCGTTAAAATTAGAGTTTCGATCAAGCTAAATCAGCACACGTGCTCAAATTGTTGCCATAGCTTATGTTGCGAATTCTTCAGTTTAACTCATGACTCGGATTGATCTAACTTGTTCTTTTTTGCGTAATCTTTTAAAACTTTCAAGTATTCAATCTATATAATATTGGCTTTGCGCAAGCCTTTCATCATCATTAAGGAGATCACTATGGCATTTGCCCCACACAAAAGAAAAAAAATAGCAGTTATCGGTGCCGGCTTCGTTGGTTCAACAACGGCTCACTGGGCAGCCCAAAAAGAACTTGGCGATGTCTTTTTAGTCGACATCAATGAAGGCGCTGCCATTGGTAAATCAATGGATCTTATGCAATCTGCTACAATTGAAAAATTTGATACACGGGTTAAGGGCACATCAAGCTATGCGGATATCGCGGGGGCAGACGTTGTTATTTTAACGGCAGGAATGCCACGCAAACCCGGCATGAGTCGCGATGAACTTGTCGGAATCAATGCTAAAATTGTCAAAGATTGCTGCGCTGGTATTAAACAGCATGCACCAGATTCAGTAGTCATCGTTGTTTGTAATCCGATGGATGTTATGGCTGTGTACGCAAAACAGCAGCTTGGTTTTCCACGCGAACGTGTAATTGGTATGGGTGGATCCCTTGATTCAGCACGTTTCCGCGCGTTTATAGCTGAAGAATTAAATGTATCAATCAAAGATGTTACTGGCGTGGTGCTCGGAAATCATGGTGATGCAATGATGCCATTGGTTCGAACAGCTGCAGTAAGCTCAGTTCCACTAATGGATTTAGTTTCTGTGGACCGAATCAACGCGATCGTTGCCAGAACAAAACAAGCTGGTGCAGAAATTGGCGGCCATTTGAAAACTGGTTCCGCATATTATGCTCCGTCTCGTGGTGCAATTGAAATGGCTGAAGCTATTTTAAAAGATCAAAAACGAATCATTCCTTGTGCAGTTGAGCTGAACGGCGAATTCGGCGTGAACGACAAGTTAATGGTTGGCGTTCTTTGCCAACTTGGTGGCGGCGGCATGGAGAAAATTATCGATTTTAAAATGAACGCTGATGAAAAAGCTGAATTTGATAAATCAGTTGAAGCCGTTCGCACATTAGTTTCTGCATTAAAAACAATTCAGTAAGATAGGGTTTGAAATGAACATTCACGAATACCAGGCCAAAGAAGTTTTAAGAAAATTTAATGTAACCACTTTAAAAGGCAAAGTTGCCCATTCACCTGATGAAGCCGTTAGTGCAGCAAAGGATATCGGCGGCAGCATTTGGGTTGTAAAAGCTCAGATTCATGCCGGTGGCCGCGGAAAAGGTGGCGGCGTAAAAATCGCTAAAACTTTAGATGAGGTCCGCTCACTTACTGCAAGTATGATTGGAATGACCTTAGTTACCCACCAAACTGGTCCTGAAGGAAAAAAAGTCCAAAAAGTTTTTATCGAAGCCGGCTGTAACATCGCCAAAGAGTATTATGTTGCATGTTTAATTGACCGCGTAACCGGAAGAGTCGCGATGATGGCTTCAAGCGAAGGCGGAGTCGACATCGAGGAAGTTGCCGAACACCGTCCAGAAGCCATTATTAAAGTGGATATTGATCCAGCTTCAGGATTGGGAGCATGGCAAGCACGTGAGCTAGCTTTTGCAATCGGCATGTCCCCAGAAGTTGTAGCAAAGTCGACAAAGTTTTTTATGGGCTTATATGAAGCTTTTATTAAAAGCGACTGTTCGATCGCTGAAATCAATCCCTTAGTTGTTACCAAAGAGAACGACGTCATTTGTTTAGATGCTAAAATGAATTTTGATCCCAATGCATTGTACCGCCAACCGAGCATTCTTGAGCTTCGTGATCTAAATGAAGAAGATCCAACTGAAATTGAAGCTTCAAAGTTTGATTTAGCCTTTATTAAGTTAGATGGAACAATCGGTTGCTTGGTAAATGGTGCGGGTTTAGCAATGGCAACTTTGGATATTATTAAACTTCATGGTGCAACTCCTGCTAACTTCCTAGATGTCGGCGGCGGCGCAAACAAAGAAAAAGTAACGAATGCTTTCAAGATTATTTTAAAAGATCCAAACGTAAAAGGAATCTTAGTAAATATTTTTGGTGGAATCATGAAATGTGACGTGATCGCTGAAGGCGTTATCGCTGCTTCTAAAGAAGTTGGTTTAAAAGTTCCGTTAGTTGTTCGCTTGGAAGGTACCAACGTAGAACTTGGTAAAAAAATACTTGCAGACAGTGGTTTAAACATCATTCCAGCTAACGATTTAACAGATGCTGCTAAAAAAATTACAGCTGCGATTAAAGGGAAATAAAATGGCTATTCTAATTGATAAAAACACAAAAGTAATTTGCCAAGGTTTAACGGGCGCTCAAGGCTCTTTTCACTCAGAACAATGCAAGGCATATGGAACACAAATGGTGGGTGGCGTAACTCCTGGAAAAGGCGGAACAACGCATTTAGGAATTCCGGTTTTTAACACCGTAAAAGATGCGAAAGCAAAAACGGGCTGCAATGTTTCGATGGTATTTGTACCACCACCATTTGCTGCAGATTCAATTATGGAAGCGGTAGATGCAGAACTTGATCTAGTTATCTGCATCACTGAAGGAATTCCGGTTCTAGATATGGTTAAAGTTAAGAAATATATGGAAGGTAAGAAGACACGTCTTATCGGACCCAATTGTCCGGGTGTTATCACTCCGGGTGAATGTAAAATTGGAATTATGCCGGGTCATATTCATAAAGCTGGCCGCATTGGCGTGCTTTCACGCTCTGGAACTTTAACTTACGAAGCAGTCGGACAGTTATCTGCTTTAGGATTAGGTCAATCGACTTGCGTCGGAATCGGCGGCGATCCGGTGAATGGAACGAATTTTATCGACGTATTAAAGCTGTTTAATGCAGATCCAAATACAGACGCAGTTATCATGATCGGTGAAATTGGCGGTTCTGCAGAAGAAGAAGCGGCAGAATATATTAAAAAAGAATTTAAAAAACCCGTTGCCGTATTTATTGCCGGAGCATCTGCCCCGCCAGGAAAACGTATGGGTCACGCCGGAGCCATCATTAGCGGTGGAAAAGGAACTGCGGAAGCAAAATTTGCGGCGCTAGAAGCTGCAGGTTGTAAAATTTCGCGTTCACCGGCAGACATGGGTACGACGCTTAAATCGATGCTGAAGTAATTAATCACTAACCAATTAAACAAAGGATAAAAAATGGCTAACGAAAGAACATTCTCGATCATCAAACCAAATGCAGTAAAGAAAAATGCAATCGGTGACATTATTCATACATTTGAAACTTCGGGTTTAAAAATTGCCGGAGCAAAATTAGGTATGTTATCAAAAGAAAAATGCGAGCTTTTTTATGCTGAACACAAAGAGCGTCCTTTTTTCGGAGAATTGGTCAGCTTTATGACATCTGGACCAGTGGTTATGATGTGTTTATTTGGCGAAAACGCAGTTTTAAAAAATCGTGAAATTATGGGCGCAACTGATCCTAAAAAAGCTAATCCTGGAACTATCCGCGCTAAGCACGGTGATTCTATGGGTGAAAATGCGGTTCATGGATCTGATTCTGTAGCTTCTGCAGAGCGCGAACTTGCGATCTTTTTTGACCGCCATGAACTTGTGAACATGTAATTTATTTCGTGAATTCAAAAACTTTATCAAAAAGGGACTCACTTGAGTCCCTTTTGAATTCAGAACACACCGTTGAAATTGAAAAAATGGCCGTTGGGGGCGATGGTGTGGCTCGTATTCCCTATCAAGATAAATCCTTGGTGGTTTTTGTTGGCAAATCAGCGCCTAACGATCAATTAAAGATAAAAATTGTATCTGTCGAAAAGAATTTTTTAAATGGCACTATTTTAGAGGTCTTAAAGCCTGGCAGCAGTCGCCGTCAGCCACCCTGTGCGTATGCTTTACAATGTGGTGGCTGTTCATGGCAGCAATTTAACGAGGACGAACAAATTCGGCAAAAAGAAATGTTGCTAGAAGAGCTTTTTAAAAAATTTCTGCCAGAAATTCCTTATGTTTTGAACCCGACCGTCGCTTCACCTAAAAATCTGCACTATCGCAACCGAATACAGTTAAAACGTCAGGGCGAACTGCTGGGTTATTTCGAAGAAAAATCCCATACAATTGTCGACATTGATTCGTGCTTAATTGCCGATAAACGAATTTCTGATGAAATACCTAATCTGAAACGTACTTTAAAAAAAGATGCAGAGCTTAGCAAATACGAGCTAAAAATTGCGCAAGACAACGCGTTTTCGTACAATCGCATTGGTGAAAAAGGTCAAGGGTTATCGTTTGCTCAGGTGAATACTGAAATGAATGCGCTTTTGAAAGAACATGTGGCTGAACTTGCCGTACAGTCTGCTCCAAAGGCAATTTCTGAACTGTACGCCGGCGCTGGTAATTTCACATTTGATCTAGCTCAGAAACTTCCGACAACACTTATCGAGGCTGTTGAGCTTAATTCTGACCTTACAACCGAAGCTGTCAAAAGAATTACTGCGATGAATCTGCAGAAGCGGCTATATTTTTTTACTGCGGATTGTGACACCTTCGTAAGCCGCAGAAGCTTATCATCCGACTTTATATTACTGGATCCACCCCGCGCGGGCTGTTCAGATACAGTTTTACAGAAAGTATCCGCAACCCATGCTAAAAACATACTATATATTAGCTGCCATCCAGTAAGTCTTGCCCGTGATTTGCAAAAAATGAATTTATCAAAAAATGGCTACACGATTCAAAGCCTGCAAATTTTTGATATGTTCCCGCAAACAGACCACTTTGAAACTGTCGTGATGTTAACTAAATCCTAGCCCAGGCGATTGACTCAAATTTTCAGAGTGTTACGATTTAAGAATGAAATTGGTCTTGCTTTTTGTGGCCTTATCAACATTCTTTTCCGCATGTGCTACTGGCACAAGACCCGAATACCGGGATACTGCTGAATTACACATGCAAATCGCAATTTCACATATTCAAAAAGATAATCTGCCGCTAGCGCTTAAAGAATTACTGATTGCCGAAGACCTGGACCCCAGAAATCCGGTAATTCACAGCAATCTGGGTTTGGTCTATTTTTTACGTGAACGCTTCGAGCTTTCCGAAAGGCATTACTTACAGGCCATTTCGTATCAGCCAGACTACACGGAAGCTAAAAATAATTTAGCCCGCGTTTATATTGAAAATGGGCAGTTCAAAAAAGCAGAGCCCTACCTTCGAGAAGCTTTAGAGGATTTAACTTATCCTGAGTATGCTGCCATATACGCCAACTACGGAATATTAGAATTCAAACGCAAGAAATACCAATCCGCTAAGTCTTTTCTAAAAAAATCACTCGAATCAGATCGTGAAAATTGTGTTACCCATGTTTATTTAGGTCGAAGTTTTTTAGAATTAAAAGAATTAAGTCCCGCAACAGATCAATTAGAAAAGGCAATTTCATTTTGCAGACCTGTGGGGTTTGATGAAGCCCATTATTACGCCGCAGTTGCATTTTATAGAAACAATCAAAGGGATCGCGCCATGGTGCGATTTGAAGAATTAATTAAAATATTCCCTAACGGTCCGCATTTTGAGAAAGCAAAACAAATGCTGGCGATAATTAAAAAAGGTACACTATGAAAATTACAGGCGAGCTTTTAAAAGCCGAACGTCTTAAAAAAAATTACTCTGTCGCTGAAGTTGCCAATTCGCTAAAACTTAGTTCGCGAATAGTTGTTTCAATTGAAGCTGGCGACATTGACGAACTGCCCGCTAAAACTTTTATTCGTGGTTTTGTTAAAAGCTATGCGCAGTTTTTAAAACTGGATTCAGATTTAATTCTGCGTCAGTTTTTAGAAGAAATGGGTTCTACCCAGCCACTGCCAAAAGTACCACCACCCCAAGCGATGAGTGCCGACAACAAACCAAGGCCACCGAAAAGCAAATCGACTCCAACCGTTCCAACTAACCTGGATATCAATCAGGATAGCAAAAAGAAAACATTAATATATGCATCTTTTGCTGCCGTTCTTTTGTTTGTGATACTGGCAATAAATAATGTTGTCGAAAAATATCAAAAAGAATCTGTTGTCGATGGTGGCCAAGTTGCACAAGTCGCGCAGACTTCTCAGGTTCAGCCAAGCATGCCAACCGAAAATGCGCAGGCACCATTAAGTTCGGAAACTGTGCCCCCGACCGAAAAAGTGGATGAATCATCTGTACCTGCAAGTTCTGCTAGCGCTGATATTTCAAAACCCACACCAACTGCGACTGAAACCAAAATTCCCGTGGCCAGTGTTGAAGCCGTTCAGCCTGCTGAATTTGAGCCTTCGCAAGGAAAACCTGTTGAGCTGATCATTGAGGCCAGAAAAGATGTCGAGTTCTTTTATGCAAAAGGGAACACGAAAAATTTTGTTCGTGTGAAGCTTGCTCCTAAACAAGTGCAGATTATTCGTTCACCTACTGGCTTACATCTTATGGCAGAAGATGGCAGCGGATTAAATCTTATATTAAATGGGTTAGATAAAGGACAGGCGTCATTAAAAAGTAAGCCTGTCCGCCTTACTTTTTAATGCCTAGAAAGATTATTTACTTTGTAATTTTCATTTTTCTAATCAAGTGTTTACTGGCTTCGTTCATTCCCATAGTTGCTGATGAATCTTACTATTACATTTGGTCAGTGTATCCGAAACTAAGCTATTTCGACCATCCGGGCATGGTCAGCTGGTTAATTTATTTAGGCACACATCTATTACCTATTCACAACCCCCTGGGCATCCGTCTGTTTTTTATAATTCTTAGCACCGCAACAGTTTTTATATGGCTTACATTACTTCGAAAAAAAGATGCAACCCTTAATCAGCAGCTTTTGTTTTTAGCGCTCTTCGTTTTAAATCCATTACTTGGTATTGGTTCGATCATGGCTACGCCAGATGTGCCTTTAGTATTTTTCTGGAGCCTTGCTTATTATTGTTTTGTAAGATTATTCGAAACCTTGAAAATTCGTTGGTACGTTTTGCTTGGAGTATCCTTAGGGCTTGGGTTTTGTTCAAAGTACCATATCGTTTTATTTCTATTGGCAGGCGCTGTGACCTTACTTGTAAACAAGAAGTGGAGCCTTCTGCGACCACTTGGTATTTTCGCAACACTTGCCTCTGGATTTGTTTTTAGCCTGCCAGTTCTAATATGGAATTATCAAAATGAATGGATTTCATTTCTATTTCAAATCAACCATGGCTTTGGCAGATCGAATTACAATTTCGAATGGACCTACAGTTACCTAATGGGACAAGTGTTAATAATGAGTCCCTTCGTAGCGCTGAACTTATTTAGAAAACGAAAAACTTCTGACAATCAGATATTTTCTGTTTCACAAATAATTTTCTTTCTAACAAGTACTTTTAAATCCGTCGTAGAAGCTAATTGGCCTATCGTAGCCCAGCCACATGCTTTGAAAGATTATATACTAATTGAAAAAACAAAAAGAATCCGTTGGACGTTTTACTACTGGTTTTTCATTTATGTTTCCATTGCTGGCATTCTATTTTCACCAGCCGGAAACAAGTTGCTGAAAAATCAACTGATTACAAACGATGTTCGCCCGTTAGTTGAAGCAGCGCGCAGATATCAACCTCTTTATGGTCCGACTTATCAAATTTCGTCATTACTTTCATGGGAAAGCAAAGTTATGGTGCCCAAGTTGCGCGGCTTTTCACGCAAAGATTTTTATGACAGTTTAGAAATTTCGGTGCCAGCGGCAAAAAAATTCTTTGTTTTAAAAGACATCGGTTCGGGCTGGCCCGACTACTTAAGCTCTGCCAAATTTGTGAAATTGGATTCGTTTGACAATTTGGCGCTTGAGCTTTATCAGGTTACTTATGAATAGATTTTTTTCGGTATTGGCTTTTCTGCTAATTACTTTTTTTATTTACGGTTTTTATGTTTCTCAGTTCGAACTTAATTTTGTTCCGCGTAAAGTTAAAACTTCTAATTTTTTCTATGATTATCGCCTAAGTATAAATATTCACACCAATCAATCCATTGGCTCTGAACCATTAAGCGTTATTTTAAGCGAAGCTAAAAAAGCAGAAAACAATTTTATTTTAATAACCGATCTTAGCCCCGCATTAAAAATTCCTGACGATAGCTATTTACAAAATATTGGCGTTCTTCAAGGTGCCAAGTACGGCTACAAGGATTCGCGCTTAATTTATTTTTCGACCCAAGATAAAAATTTGGGACTACAGCGTGGCGAATCGCATTTACAGCTTTCAGACCTTCTTTCAGAAGAGTCCTCAAAAAATACCAAAGATTTTATCACATTGGCACACCCTTTTGGAAAAGGCTTTCAATGGAATGGCGAAATTCCGCAAGGTTTGGATGGCGTTGAAATTGTTAATTTAAAAAGCCTTTCACAACTTTCATGGGATAGATCTAAAGTGTCGACACTGTGGAGCCTTCTTATATATCCCTTTAACCCGAAGTTAGCTTTGATTCGACTTGCACAAGAACCGATGGAAGAGATCAGTTTTTTTGATAAGGTTTCTCAGAAAAGACGATTTGTTGCGACAGCCGGAGCTGAAGCATCTGCCCGAACCATTCCTTGGGCTGACTGGCTCATTAAGTTTCCAAGCTACGAACGCTCGTTAAGTATAGTTTCCAATCACCTGTTGTTATCATCTGAACTTACCGGAAATATGCAGACGGATCGGGAATCTATCCTAACTGCTTTGAAAAATGGACAATTTTATCTTTGTTTCGACGCTTTAGGTGATCCAAAAGGCTTCCAAACTTATCTTTTAACAGAACAAGATCAAAAAAGAATTCCTTTAGGTTCAGAAGTTAAAAACCAAAAAAGTTTAAAAATATATTTTAAACTTCCCGCCGAACCCACAGCATACTACGAAGTTGTCCTGTACAAAAACGGAGAAGCGGTCGACATATTAAATACGTTTGAAGGTGTTTTTCCGCTTAAAGGTGCCGGGACTTATCGATTGCAAGTTCGTATCAGTCCTAGGCTACCCTTGCCAGACGCGGTAAAATGGTTAACTTGGATTTACACCAATAATTATTACGTACTTTAAAATTTACGTTACGAATTGCGGTATCTGAATTGTTACAGAGTCTAACAGGTCTGTCTGACATGCTAAGCGTTCATTGTCTGAAAACTGTCGCTCAGCTGCACGCTCGGTTTCGATTTCTGTTCTTGGCGTTAAATTTTCTAATCCCTGGACAATAATTACCCGGCACGTGGTGCATGAACCGTTTGCACCACACGCTTGATTGATGCTTAGATTGTTTGCATTCAAAACGTCCAATAAATTTTCATTCGTTCTGAACGCAACTGAATTTGTTTCTCCGACAATATGTAGTGTTTTTGTTGATACAGACACATTTTGTTTGTATCAAATTTAGTATGAGATTCATAGCTTTTGACTTAGAAACAACAGGAACAGTACCCGGCGTCGATCAAATCGTCGAAATCGGAGCTGTGCGCTTTAACAATGGCGCTGTCGAAAGTGTTTTTTCTACCCTAGTAGACCCGCAAAAACCTATTCCACCGGGTGCAACAGCTGTAAATGGAATTACCGACGACATGGTTCGGGGTAAACCTCGCATCGATACTTTACTACAGTCATTTTCTGAATTTTGCGAAAATTCTATTTTAGTTGCTCACAATGCTCCGTTTGATGCTGGCTTTTTAACGATGGATATCAAGCGATATGAAGCCGCAGCACCAAAGGGCCTAATTATAGATACTTTGACCATAAGCCGTAAAGTATTTCCAGGGCTACCGAACTACAAGCTAGGAACCTTGGTTCAACATTTAAAAATACCGTCAACAGGTTTTCACCGCGCTGAAGAAGACGCAACATATTGCGGAAATGTTTTTTTAGAAATGCTTAAACGAATTTCTGTCGCAGGAAAAATGCCACAAGTCGAAAACTTAATCGCACTAACCGGCAAAGGCGAATTGCGCTTTCCGCAGATCGAACGGCAGCCAAAACAAATGGGCTTTGTATTTTAATTAAATATTTTTCGCTTCGTGCGCCAATGGGTAGCGCCTTCCCCGTCCAAATGAGTGTTCAGAAACTTTCAAAATAGGTGCTGCTTGCCAACGCTTAAATTCAGTCTTCATTAAAATTTCAGCCAGCCATTTTTCTGTTTTAGTTTTTACCTTTGCTTTTTTCTCTACAAGATTTACGACAGCTTTATCTAGTATATCATAGTCCGGTAATGAATCTTGATCCTTTTGATTAGGTCGAAGTTCAGCAGAGGGTGGCCTTGTAATTATACCTTTAGGAATTATTTCCATTTCGGAATTATAAAGGGCTGCCAATTGGTAAATTTGCTTTTTTGTTAAATCACCAAGAGGCGCTAGGCCGCCGCACATATCCCCATACAAGGTTGCATACCCCGTTGCGTATTCGGACTTGTTGCCCGTAGTTAAAAGTAAACTACCTGTAAAGTTAGAATAGGCCATTAAAACTAAGCCGCGCAGTCGCGATTGCAAATTTTCATGCATCAACTGAAAACCTTTAACTGAAAATTCGGCATCCAGAATTGTTTTTATAAATTCAAACATGCTTTGGATAGAAATAGTCTTTAAGTTTATTTTCAAATTTTTTGCTAAGGTGTCAGCCAAAGTGAAACTTTCTTTTACATTGAACTGCGTTGGTAGTGCAAATAGCTGAACATTCTGGGGGCCAAGAGCATCGGCAGCCAAACAAGCCAAAACGGCCGAATCAATCCCGCCCGACAATCCAAAGTGAACTTTAGAAAGCCTGTTTTTTCGTAGAAAATCTTGGATTCCTAACACCAGCGCTTTTCGTAAAAGCTCGGTAGATGTTTCGGGTTTCTGCTTTTCCGTGGCATTCCAGTCGACCAACGTATTTAGATCAAATACATTTAGGTCTTCAGCAAACGCACGACACGACAATTTTTTTTCGCCCTTTGGGGTCATTAAAAAACTTTGGCCATCATAGATTATTTCATCTTGTGATCCGACCATATTAACATAGACCAGTGGCGCTTTGAAATACTGCGCGGTTTTTTGCACAACATATTCGCGCTGCTTGATCTTGTCGGTAAAGAAAGGTGATGCGCTCATGTTGATGATTAAATCGATTTTCTTTTTTTGAATTTTCGCAATTGGATTTTCTGCATAATAAGACTTTGATTTTTTGTCTTCCCAAGCCCATATATCTTCACAGATGGTTAGAAAAAACTTTTTATTTTTTATACTAAAATAATTATTTTTTATGCTTCCTTTTTCAATAAAGCGGGCCTCATCGAAAACGTCACCTGTAGGAAGCAGCTCTTTGTGAAAGGTTTTAACAATCTTATTTTTCTGACATAAAAATGCAGCATTAAAATAGGGCCGCCCTTTTTTATTCGAGTTTTTTGCAAAGCCGCCAATAAGCACAAATATGTCTTTAGGAATTTTTTTAACCAGGTCGTGAAGTTCTTTTAGTTGTTGATCGACTAATGTTTCACGCTCGAGCAGGTCAAATGGATGGTAGCCGAACAGGCTTGCTTCGGGAAAAATAACCAGTTCTGCTTTTTTTTCTTTAGCACGCAGAATGTAATCTAAAATTTTTATTTTGTTTTTTTCAAAGCCAGCAAGGCTTGTATTAATTTGAGCTAGGGCAATTCTCATTTGATTCCTCGTTAGAGGATATCAGTATACGACCAGTGAAGCCATCTTGGTAGCCATGTTTATGTAAAATTGCTGTTTCGGGAAATTTCCAGCAGTAATATCCGCTTCCGTTATCGAAATCAGCCAGCCACAAACCCTTAGGTTTTCCACCCAAGCGTTCTAATTTGTTCTGCCATTTTTCGATGATTGAATTAATTTGATCTTGAATTTCATAGGCTCGTGGTGATTTTTTATCTGGTAACGCTTCGATACACAACATCAAGTATCGCACTTCACGAGCGGACTCTTCAGTGACTCGGTAGACTAAGGGCAATATTTCTTGAGCTTGCGACAAGGTGAAAAAACGGACCTGATCGTGCTTTACAATTTCTATCAACTGGAACCTCGGATAAGGCTTTATTTTCGATTTTAGGTAAACATTCAATCACCAACTGACCAATTGTATATTATTTAGATCGTGCGTGGCGTTGGTAATTTGGTCTACTTTTCTTTTGAATTCATGAAACTCATGACCTGGCTTCCAAAGAAGATGAAAATTGAGATTAGGATACCAGCAATTATTATCCATTTTAAAAAATAGCCGAAGTTAAAGTCTTCACCGTCGTCTTCAACGGCAGCAATTGCTCTTTTCTCGGGCGGAGCAAATACACTTCGCCTTGGACCACGGCGGTTTTCATCAACAATTTCCTGAATTATTTTCGCAGTGGGGGCGCGATTGGCTTTTGCCTTCTGCGTATCGGCTAGCTTTCCACTAATAGCTTTGTAGCGAACTTTTTCGTAGTTAACCTCTGATGCACCTATATTCGAAGATCGCGAGCCACCAAAGCCGGCCTCGTCGCCTTGGTCCTCTATCACTCGAACTTTATCGTCACCCGCGTTTCGGTTGCTATTGTCTGCGGTGCCAGCTCTGGATTGACTAGATGCACGCTGAACTTTTCCGTTTGCATAGCTTGATGACGAGTTTAAATTTGCATTTTCTGAAGCTGAATTGGTTGGTCTACTAACAGGGGTTTTGTCTTTGCTGTTAGCTGTAGCACTCTGTGAAGAATTTCTAGAGCCCACGCCGTTTTGACTTGCGCCTGAACTACTTGAACTTGGATTTGGACTTATGCCATCTGCTAAATTGAAATTTTTAAAACTGGAATCACAAACTTTTCCGCCTCCAGTGCCCCCATCTTTATTTTTCTTTAATTCGTCGGCTTCAACTCCCTGTGCGGGAAGCTCGCCGTATTCCATTAAACAAGAAATGTAGGCGCCCATGTAACTGTACATAAAGTCATCCACTGCTTTAAACATTCCTTTTACTGCAGCTAACATGGTTAACGTGATCACAAGAATAAGTACGTACTCGACCACGGCCTGGCCTTTTTCATTCCCGATGCCCTGAAAACTTTGCCTTAATTTCGTTGTACGGATTGCTTGTTTCACTCGACAACTTATCGGATGATTAACTAAAGAAACGAACGTTCTAGGAGTAAGTTGGCTAATTTTATCTACTACTTAATAACAAGTCTGTGTCTTAATTTGAGTCACGGCCAAGTGCCCACCGAGCCAGCTCCATCTGGTCCAACTACAATTCCATGGCCGGTGGTAGCGCCACCTGCTCCGCAGCCAGACCCAAAGACCAGTCCAACAACTCAATCACCAACAGTAGTCACCCCAAGTGGTTCTAGTCCAGCAGCTTCGGGTGGGTCTAGTTCTGCTCCTGCAGCACTAAATGCAATAACGAATTCAGTGCAACCGGCAGTTCCAGCATCTGCGGCCTCGGCGCCGGGAAAATACGCCGAGTTTCAATCGATTTGTCGAACGAAAGATTATGAAACACCAGCTTACTACAGCGAAGAACTAAAAAATTTACGCTTATCTATGATCAAAGCAAAAATGAAAGACAAACCCCAATCAATTTCATTACATCTGCGATTATTGCAGGAATTAATAGATCAGCGTAAAATTGATCAAGTTCAACAAACACTTCAAGAAATAAAAGCAAAAAATATTTCACAGTCCGAGCGAAATATGGCTGAAGCCAGCATGGCCATTTTAAAAGGTGACAAAAAATCTGCGCGTGATTTGCTAAACAAAGTGTTAGCAGAAAATCCTAAAAATAGAGACGCTTTGAAAATGCTAGCAGACGTTTTTGCGAAAGATTCTAATTATTACGAAACGACTGCAATTTATTTAGATCTAGCGAAAATTACTGGAAAAGACTATAACGAAGAGCTTTGCGAATCCTACACCTTAGATACTCATTACAATGATGCCGAAGGCTATTGCTTTCGAGGAATTACTAAAAATAAAAGTGCTTACGCCAGCATTTTCTTAGGTGTTGGTGCGCGCGAACAGCAGAAAATGAAAGTTGCAAAGAAATATTTTTCAGATTCACTCAAAATGAAAGACACCGAGATGGGTTACGTTTGCCTTGGTGAAATTCAGATGTCTGAAAAATTGTTTTCTGATGCAATTAGCACTTTTAAATCGGGAGCAGCAAAATTTCCTAAATCAGATCGCGCACACGTTGCGCTTGCCTGGGCCTTGTTCACTGACAAACAACGGATGCTGGCGCTAGAGCAATTCCAAAAAGCATGCTCACTAAATCGTCGTGTGGTAGTTGAGGTCAGAAAAACCCTTAAAATTTTGATCGATGAAAAATCATCCGACGTTCCAAAGTACAGCTTACTGCTGCAGTCCTGCGAATCGCTCTAATTA
>JANPNP010000147.1:0-2848 GCA_031427535.1 Bdellovibrionales bacterium
AGAAAAAGAACTATTTATTAAACACTCAAACAAAAGAACTTAACGCGCAATTTTTCTGGCTGTGGGGTGCAGAAAATCGTCAAGATTCAGGTCTTTTAGTTCGTGCAGACAATAACTTTAATCCGACAGACATTCTGGGCTTACAATCTCATCGAGCGAAAAAAGAGCTTAATCTTTCACGTGACGAATTCGAAGCTTTACGAAATAAACTTAATCGAACACTACCAAAAGAGATCACTGAAACAATTCAGTGGCCCGCTTGGCCAAGTGACCGTAACGCAATTAAGAATGCCCGCATCGAACAAGATATATTTTTTAATGCACTGACACTACAAACAATGAATAATCTTACTGCCAGTTTTATTCAAAGTGAATTGCGCGCAATTATAAAGTCTATGGGTAAAATAGATTCGTTACCGTCAGGCGTAACACTTAATCAGAATATGAATGGTGCGGAAGATGGCGATAGTCTCCGAGCGAAAGCCTACCAAAAACAGGATTACTTAGCAGCATTCGAATACGAACTGACATGGATACCTGACCTTTACGTGAAGTTATTAAATGAAAATGAGCCCATCAAGTCCCGCATGGCTGCATATGAACAATTACAAAATATTGCTTTGTTCACTGAGATTGGTGCGGCACTTACCTTGAAGTTAATTCCAGCAGACCGATTAAAAGAAACAATTTCGTTCCGTTTTCTAATTTCAGGTAAACATTTAGAAGGTAAGCAAACGTATTATCCAAGCATTGGACATCAAGAAAATATGAATGTTTTCCTAAATGTAGTGGCGAATAACACTTACATAACCGACAGATCATACAACTTGGGATTTTACTTAAATGAAAAAGGTGACGCCTATAGTTTAGACGAGCTAATCGCTAAAGCTAAATAATCTTTGTAACAACAAATTCTTAAAAAATATAATCGTGAGAAGCCATCTATTGGATCTCACGATTTTTTGTTTGCTCACGCTGCGCGTAATTGTTATTTAAATTATATGAAAAAAAACAACACTAAAACTGCAAGCCCAAGTATTGAGCGAAAAATTTTACTGGTTCTTTTGTCTTTTTTTACAGTCGTTATGTTAGCGGCATGGGTTTATTCGATGAATATTCGAAAAACTATAATGGCAAAAAATTCAGTGGTAAATGTTGATGTGCGCGCCTTAGTCGAACTCGAGCGCATTCGAAATGTCTCGGATTCGCAAATTGCAAATGGACTAACGTTTTTTCTGCTGGGATCGACAAATATTTTTGATGAACAAAAAAAGAATAAGCAAGAATTTGGCGACGCTTTAGCCAATTTTGAAAAACAATACAGCCTTCCACAAATTACAGAAATAATTAAACGAATTGAAACGTTACGGACGCAGCAACAAGAATTTTTCGATCAAGGTATGGATTTTCGTGCCAAACAAACTGAATCTAAAATTGTTGGCCAGTTCTACCGCGCTAAGGCTTATCCAATTCGGGCAAATATTAATAAAGCCTTAGATGAAATTGTTGTTCTTCATAATGCAGAGTTTGCTCGCGTTCGTGATTCTGCGCAAGAAGCAGCAGGTGATATTGAAACACAAATTCCTAAAGGTATGGCGTGGCTAACAGCTTTGACTTCAATGTTATTTTTTGCAGTTTCACTTTTAGTTTTACGGATGGTGAAGCAAAGATCACATCATTTAGCAGAGCGCGGCCGCCTTTTCGAGGCCGCTAAAGAAGCTGTTCATGCCCGTGACGGTGTGCTAGCTGCAGTCGCGCAAGATTTCGTTGAACCGTTAACTACGGTTTCACAGACTGTGAATGCTTTAAAATGTGTTCCAGCTGCCAGTCCATTCCGAGATAATATCGAAGTCATTGAAACTTCGGCCCTAATGATTGAAGACCGTATTCGGGATATACAAGACCAAACGCGTGCTGATATGGGAACGATGAATTTACGTTTAGATCAGACAGGTCTTGATGACATTCTTGATGACGCCCGCATGATGCTTCAGCCCCTAGCAAAAAAACGTGATGTCCGACTTGAATTCAATCCGGTTAATCCCCCTGTATTAGCGTTCCTAGACCGTGAACGTGTCATGCGTGTTTTAGCAAACTTAGTGGGTAACGCGATAAAATTTAGTCCGCCACATAGCAAGGTCGTAGTGAAAGTTCGTAGCGATCAACAATTTGTATATGTATCTGTTAAGGACAGCGGTCCCGGAATTCCAGAAAAACATTTAGCAGATTTATTTGGTAATTTTTGGCAAGCCCGAAAAACGGCCGATCAAGGGCCGGGCATTGGCCTAGCTATCGTTAAAACTATCATTGAAGCACAAGGCGGCATTGTTACCGTTGAAAGCCACGTGGGCCATGGCAGCACATTTACATTTTCACTTCCACGCCGAAGACCTGTGGGTGCTAATATAAATAAGCCGTCAACGCCGGCAGCAGTGCGATTTGCAGCGCGGCCGCCTAAGCCATCGGAATTTGAAGAAAGCTCTAAAACCCAGTAATGGCAAAAGAGCTTTTAGATCTGCATGGCTACAAGTCAGATGAAGTCGACGACGCAATTGATAAATTTTTAATGCAACTGTCATCTTCAAGCTTGAAACGGGCCCGAATCATGACTGGTAAAGGCACCGGCACAGTTAAAGCTTTAGCGATCAAGTATTTGAAAATGGCTGGATACAACTGGGAATACGAGAAATTATCAAACGGAAAAAACAATGGGTTCGTCAAAAATATTTGTGGGCTAGCTCTGGAACTTCGAGTTTTCCAAGTTTATGATATAACATGATTTTAAGAACTTCTGCGGTCTTAAATCCGTAAGATTTTCTGATAACCACTTTTGCTTTGTTATTTTGAC
>JANPNP010000148.1:0-3922 GCA_031427535.1 Bdellovibrionales bacterium
TCCATCGGCATGCCCTTTTCCAGATCGGCCATGACATCGCCGATGGCGGTCAACTGGTCGTCGGTCTCGACATAGGGAAAGCGCGCGGCAAACGCCTCCCACAGGCTGGGGTTAAAATTTTTTGAATAAGTTCAACATCAATAATCTTCATTTTCTTTAAATTTAAAGAAATTTCTGCTAAGTCAGCTTTTGCTAGCTGCTTCATACGATCTTCCACACGGGAACGCTGTTCGCTTTTTAAAGCGTCGATCACTTGCTTATCACGAAAAAAGTATCGCGGAAATTTTTCTGTGTTTGCACCCAATGACACCATGGTCACTGTGCCCTTTTTTAAGGGTTCGGCTAATTTCCAGAATTCGCTAGTTAAGGGCTCGGCCACTAGCTTTTCTAACGCTTCTACGCGCGGAAGCATGCGCTTTTTAAACAGATCAATTTTTTTAACTACATCTTTGTAAGCACAGATTTTTAACGATACAAATGTGGAAAGCACATATGTTTCGGGTCCTACTTGCGAGCTCCAAAAAGACGATGTAACAGTTTGTAAATCTCCTAAGGCGCTTTCGTATTGCCCTTGGCGCGTATGTGCCCAGGCCTTTTCTTCGATAGAATCTAGCCAAAAATCGCTTGATGCAGGAACTGTAGCGTAGCTTTTTATGGCTTGGCTAAAATTTCCATTTGCAAAATCAAGCCTGGCACTTTCCATTATCTGTGCATCAGTCAGTGCTAGCCCAGATAGGGAAACAGAAATTGTTGCTAGTGATAATAGTAAATGCTTAAGTGTTACCACAACATAACCCCTACGCTTGCGATAGCGCTAACTGCTGATTGTTTACGTTTTTCTGTTTTAAGTAAATCGGTGTAACTTTCATAACGGCCTTCAAGTCGTGCGGTAATGAAAGAATTAATCCAAATGCCAGCGCCTAAGCTACCAGAAATAACATCTGAACTGCCTGAATCTAATTTTTTCTGCCCGTAACCTATTGACGTGTAAATATCAAACTGCGCAATTCCGGAATCAAATAAATTTAATTTTCCGTAGATTGGGTAAAAAGAAATAGAAGCCATTTTAGTTTCAATCGGAAAATCTATTGATGGAAATCGCTTTTCACAATTAGGGTCATCTTGACGGCAGGTAAAAGCATCATCGTACAAACGTGATCCTTCAGCT
This sequence comes from Bdellovibrionales bacterium, assembly GCA_031427535.1. Lineage (GTDB taxonomy): Bacteria > Bdellovibrionota > Bdellovibrionia > Bdellovibrionales > Bdellovibrionaceae > Pseudobdellovibrio. The sequence goes on from JANPNP010000148.1 coordinate 1,169, forward strand.
GTTAACTTATTTGAATCTTTTAAGTACGACACGCCAAAAGACCAGCGCGGTGTTATGTGATAATTTAACATTCCGCCAAGGTTTTTGCTTTCAACGTAACTGTCAGCTCCGGATAGCATTCCGAAAGTGACTGCTGCTTCTAAGCGGTTGTTACGGTCCATCAAGCGGTTTTGCACCACACGTATGCGTTGCTGATTATCAAGTTTTTGTACGCGCTCGATCACTTGTTCATTATCGCCTAAAGATTGAAAGTCTTTTTTTAGCGACTTTGTTTGTGCCTGCACTGAAGTAGCAGTAAGACCTAAAATTAAAACTAACGCTGATTTTATAATTTGTGGTTTCATTATTTAACCTTCTTTATGATTTTAACTGGACATGCTACAAGATCGGGAACAACATTTAATGTTTTTACGGCAGAGCTTGATTTAGTTTTTTCATTTAAAATAGAATCGGCTTTAACCGTCATTGACGTTACAACTGTCGTAGAAGTACAAGCTGGTGTCCACGTTAAGACGCACACTTGTGAGTTTTTACGATCAGCAAATTCGTACGCACAACTGAAACCTTTTTGGCCACTTAGCTTTTCGATCGTTTGCGAAAGCTTGTTCACAACAATTTCACTTAAATTGTGCTGTGAAGAAATACGCACCGACAACGTCGTTGCAGCGCCAGCTTTAACATCAGTGATTTCAGGCTCAAGAAACGTGATCACTGGAGCTTGTGCTGCGTATCTTGCTTTTGTACAAACAAGATCTTGAATTGAACGCGTATCAACTGAACTGACAGCCTGAATATAGAAACACATGTCAACACTGTTAGCTGAAGGAATAACTTTTCCTAAACGGTCGCGATCTAAAGGTAACCGGTCAACTTGTACTTTAAAATAAAATCGGTATATTGTTTCAGAGATTTTCTTTGGGTTTTCTTCTCGCGTGTCATCAAACACTATATAACGTGAACCATCAGCACGGTAAGCTTCAGTATTCGAACTGATGTAACGTGTAACATCAAGTGTAGGAAGCTTTGGACTAATTAAGCTTGATGGGTCAATCACATCAACCGTAAATTCTGTGTCCCTGTCTTCTTCTACTCCCGCACTTAAGTCAGATTTACCAGAAATAGTAGGTAGCAAATTATTCTGACTAACGACTATATTCACATTTTTAATGCTTCCGGCCTTATCTAATTGCGGATTTGTCGTCTCCATGGCACTAATTTGAATTTGCGCCTGAAATGTTTTGCTCGAAGTTCCGACTGGTGGGGTCCATAAAATGCTATAAATGCCAGGAACATTTGTTTCTGTTAACACGGGACGATTCGTGTGCGTAAAATCAGTTAGCTGCACAGAATACTTGGTGATTGCTTTTGTTCTGGTTTGAACCTTGATTAACATTTCTGATGCTTGACCTTCGATAAAATTACCGTTGTTAACTTCGTTTGTACCTTCAACAGTCAAGATAAACAAATCAAGTCCGTGTACGGTTTGCGTTGTCGCCTTTTCGTCATTTGCAGGGACTCCGTCTAAACCTTTGTACTTTTCTTTTGGATTAGACGAACCTCCGCAGGCTGATAAAAGAATCATTGCGGCTAAAACAGGAATTGAAGTTAGAGTTGTTTTTTTCATAGTCATATACCTTTTAAGTGTCACTTACGCGACGTAAAATGAAGGGATAAGACACTTTCACAGTGACTCCACCTTCTGGTTTTGGAAAGTTCCATGTCTTCAAACGATCACGAATACAGTTTTCGACCGGCACGTGATTTAAACTTGAATTAGCCACTTTTGCTACCGAAACCGATCCGTTCGGTCCGATTAAAAAGTTCATCGATAAGCGTCCTGCTAATTTAGGCTTTTGCTGTAATCCTTTTTCATAACAAAAGCGCACTTCGCTTAAATGGCGATTAATAACTGCAGCGATTTCGTTACGATCTAGACCGCCGCCAATCCAGGCTTCGCTTTCTACTGGCTGGAAAAAAGATCCCCCCGCACCAACTAGGCTAACTTTTCCGTAACCAGCCTGACCGCCACCTTTTCCACGCGTACCATAACCGCCAGCACCCGAAGCCCTGCCACCAGTTCCAAGTGGAGCTGAAAACATACCCTTAGCGTAAACGCTAGTTTGTACGCCCCCACTGCCTTGACTGCCACCGCGACCAACACCCGCCGAAGCTTGTGCAAGGTCCAATTTTAACCCACCCTGTTGATTTGATTTTTTTAAACTTTCTAATACGCCAAGCACACCACTTGATTGTGCGACAACCTGACGACGCTTAGGAACTGCTGTAACCACCGGTCGTGCTTTTTTAGGAACCGGCTGCATGGCTTGCTTTTTTTCAACCATAGGTACGATCATCGTTTTTTCAATTTGCTGACGATCCATAACTTGCACGACTTGAAGTTCTTCTTTTTTTTTTTCAAAGCGCTGCATCACTAAATTTAATCCAAACATCAACACGGCTAAGCCCGCCGAGATTTGAGATGTCTTTTTAAAGATGCGGTTAAACTGCGACCCATCATCTGAAGGCAATTCAACGTTTGATAAAACCTGATCCGCTTCATGCACCAAAGTTAAGTGACCTTTGGTGTCTTTGATGGGGTGATTGATGTTCTTAATTAAAGTTTTCTTATCAACCACGTCTAAAATGGTGTATTTAATTTTTAAATGATCGTAGTAACTTAAATCCTGCGTTGCTTCGACGCGTTTTGTATCGTGGCACTGAATAAAAGTGATTTCTTCGCTTGTAAATTCAAGA
>JANPNP010000149.1:0-10662 GCA_031427535.1 Bdellovibrionales bacterium
GCTCGAGCGAGCCCCTTATTACCATGTGCTCGCTAAATTTTTCGCCTTCGTGTTTCATTAAATGCAAGTAGTGGGAAATCATCATGATACCATTTCTTGACGAAATTCCGCACAACGTTACGAATGCGACTAAGCTTGCGACAGAAATGGTCTTACTGGTCAGATATATTCCGATAATTCCGCCGATAAAAGCCATCGGAATGTTCAGCATCACTTGAATTGAAATGAAAGAAGATTTGAAATGCATGAACAAAACTAAAAATATGCCTAAAATTGCAAGGACCGCTAAAAATGTCATAAGTCGCGCGGCTTTCTGCTGACTTTCAAATTGTCCGCCGTAACTGATAAAATAACCTTCTGGTAACTTTACCTTCTCGTTAATTCTAGTTTGAATATCTTTAACTAAACTGTCTAAGTCACGTCCGGCCGAGTTTGCTAAAATGACAATTCGCCGCTGCGCATTTTCACGGTTTACGATATTTGGTCCGGTCGACTCAAAAACGTCGGCAACTTGTTCAACAGTAATTTTCGAGCCATCAGGTAAGGTTTTAACTGGCGTTCCTTTAATAAGTTCCACATCAGTTCTAGACTTTTCATCAAAGCGCATGAAGACATCAATATTTTTTTGGCCCTCAAGTATTTGACCTACGACTTCGCCTTGTAAGGCTTTTTCTAGAAGGCCAGCAAGGTCGCCCACAACTATTCCAAATTTTGCAGCCTCATCACGCATCAACTGAATTTTTACCTGCGGTATTAGAACCTGCTGTTCAATCTGTAGGTCCACTAAACCAGATGTATCATCAAGCGCTTTTTTAATGTCAGCAGCTTTCGAACGAAGAATAGTTAAATCAGGACCAAACACTTTAACCGCAATTTCAGCACGCACCCCAGATAGCAAATGATCTAAACGATGGGATATAGGTTGACCGATGTTAACGACAACGCCTTCGATAGTTGCTAAATTTGTTCGTATTTCATTTAGTACTAGTTTTCGTTCGCGGCCTTCGTCTTCTTTAAAATCGACATCGATTTCTGATGAATGCACACCTTCGGCGTGCTCGTCCTGTTCGGCACGTCCAGTTCGGCGTGAAACCGATTTAACTTCTGCCGATTTTAAAATTAGGTTTTCCGCCTGAAGTCCTAGTTTGTTAGACTCTTCAAGCGATATTCCGGGTTGTGCCATCATGGAAATGGTCGCCGTGCCTTCATTAAACTTTGGTAAGAAATCTCGGCCCATGGTGAACGATAAAGCAACGGCTCCGATAAATAAAAACGTGGTGACACCAATAACAACGTACGGATGTTTCAAGGAATTGTGTAAAATCTTTGTATCAATCCGTTTTAAAAATCTAACCAGGGCGCCATCTTGATGCTGTAGTAATTTTCCTTTAACAAGCAGGTACGAGCACAGCGCAGGTGTTACCGTTAACGACACAACCATCGAAGCCAACAGGGCTACAATATATGAAATTCCTAGTGGAATAAAAAGTTTACCTTCAATTCCGCCCATACTAAATAATGGTAAAAACACAAGACATACGATAATTGTAGCAATCACGATTGAATTACGAACTTCGCTAGACGCTTCATAAATAACGAGCAGCGTATTTCGTGGTTTCACGCTTTGGCTATTTTCTCGAAGCCTTCTAAATACATTTTCTACATCTACAATGGCATCATCAACCAATTCACCAATGGCAATAGCTAACCCACCCAAAGTCATCGTGTTGACTGAAAGACCAAACAATTTAAAGACAATCGCGGCAATCACAAAAGACAAAGGAATAGCAACAATAGTAATAAAAGTAGTGCGAAAATTTAATAAGAAAATAAATAAAACGGCTAACACAAGAATGACACCGTCCCTTAGCGCTTCTTTCACATTATCGATAGAGGTTTCAATAAAGTTAGCTTGTTTAAAAAGATGCGGATTTAGGTCTACATCCCTGGGAAGCGTTTTTTCTAACTCTTTAAGTGCGGCTTCAATTTTCTCAGTTAAATCCACGGTGCTTGCGCCCGGTTGTTTTTGAATGCTCATGATCACGCCTGATTTTGCGTTGACGCTGGCATCACCCCGCATGATTTGCGGCGCTTCTTTAACCTCTGCAATTTGCTTAACTAAGACTGGCCGACCTTGGTAATTTCCGACAACCGAATTTAAAATTTCTTCTTTATTGCGTATCGCGCCTAAAACGCGAATTAAAGATTCATTGCGGTCGATGTTGATAAACCCACCGGTTGAATTTAGACTAATTTCTGATAAATTGTGTTCGATATCTTCAATGGATAGTTGAAGTTTTTGTATTTTCTCAGCTGATAAAAGAATTTGAAACTGCCTGACCCCGCCACCGATAGATATGACCTGAGAAATTCCTGGTATACTTAGTAACCGCGGCCTAATGGTCCAGTCAGCAATGGTGCGTAAATCCATAGGACTAATTTTTGCATCTTTTGACGTAAGACCTACCAGCTGAATTTCCCCCATGATAGAGGATATCGGCCCCATGATTGGCGTGGTATTTTTAGGAAGTTTTTCTTTCGCTAAAGTTAGTTTTTCTTGTACCAGCTGACGATTTCGAAATGTATCCGTACCCCAAGCAAATTCTACATAGACAATACTTAAACCAACACCCGAACTTGAGCGCACGCGTTCAACGCCAGGTAAACCGTTTAATGTAGTCTCTAAGGGGAAGGTAACAAGTGTTTCAACTTCTTCTGGGGCCAAGCCTTCAGCTTCGGTCATAATGGTAACGGTTGGGCGGTTTAAATCTGGAAACACATCGACAGGTAAATTGGCTGCGATCCAACCACCGTAAACTAACAGCAACGCAGCAGATGCGACGACGACCATGCGATGGCTTAAAGAAAATTTAATAATGCGGTCTAACATGATGGCTCCTGCATGCGTTACTATTTTTAAAAATTGGCTTTAATGTTTGCTGTGATCCATGACTTCGGTGGAAGTCGCTTCAAGCTTAAGTGGGGTAGGGTAGGTAACTTCCGATCCTATTTCCCCTTCACGCTTCGCTTGCACGCTAAGTTTACCGTTAGTCGTTAGATCAATACTTTTGGGAAATGTACAAACGAAGTAAGTTTCGTTACCTACACAATCTGCTTTGGTAGATTTTTTTCCACTGAACGTTACTTGTAGTGAAGCTTTACTAACGGATGGATTCTTCCACTGCATATCTAATAAATAAACTTTTAAAATGTTTTTACCTTCAAGAACAAGCTCTGTGTGAAAAGCGCCAGGCATACGGATGAAGCCACCGTTCGGGCCAGCTTTATCTTCGCCGTGCGCTAAAGATAATTCTGAATTTGCCATAATCGCGGCAGCTAAAATAAATATTATATTTTTCATCAGTCGTTTCTTTCTTTAAAGGAGGCACCTGTTGTTATAGGGTGCACATTCTAAATTGCAATACGTTCATGCTAACTGCTTTTTGTCACTTTATTTTTAAAAAATCTCAATATACCCTACCAGGGTATTCAGTAGCCGTAACTCTGCCCGGTGTCATTTACACCTGTTGACAATACCCACCAGGGGTATTAGTTCCTTTGTAAGGAGTTTTAATGGCGACATCGGAAAATTACAAGCAGCAAAAAAAACAAGAAAGTAAAACTCATAAGCCAGCTCATGATCACAGTCCTGAACTGCGACGGCTTAGCCGAATCAAGGGCCAAGTTGAAGGTGTCGAACGAATGATTACGGATCACCGCTATTGTCCTGAAATCGTCATCCAGATTAAGGCAATTCGCTCAGCTTTACGCAGTCTTGAGGCCAACATTATAGAAGGCCACATGCGCCACTGTGTAAAAGATGCCATTAAAAGTAGGGATCCAGAAGTTGTACAAGAAAAAATTGATGAAATTCTTTTGCTTATGAAAGGGCAAAATTAAAAATTAACCACTTAACAAAAAAGGAATCACAAATGAAAAAAACATTAACCCTGGCAAGTTTAGCACTTATGGCCTTATCGCTTTATACTCCATCAGCACTAGCAGTTGTCAGTAATGCAAAAGCAATTGAACTTGCTCCGCATCGTGTAGACAGACTTGTTGCGCTGAACAAGTTAGACAAGTCTTTCGTTACAAAAATGGAAAAAGTGGAAGTGGTCGTGGTTGAAAATCAAGTTCCGGTTTATTTTAAAGCTACCGTGTCACAAACAGCGCCAGCAACAGGAAATCCTGTTCAAGTGCAAATTTCTTTAGATAAAGACGGAAAGCCCTTAGCATTCCAACTTGTAGCGGGCGGAGTTGCAGGGCCTGATTTCGCATGGCCTGGTAAAACTGCCGGTGAATTGACAGAAAATGCTTTACACTACGTTCTTGAAAATGCAGCCACTGGTAAAATTGCACTATTTGATAAATCAGCTACAAGCGTAACGCTAACAAAAGCAAATTTAAATAATGAAGCCGTGGCCCTTGGTCAAGTGCTGTCGTCAGCTACAACTGAAAAATTAAATATCTATCTGAAAATGGATGGATCATTAATTAAAGCTGAAGTTGTCCCTTAATTTTTTAGGATATAAGTTGAAATTATTTAGGTTGTTAAGTTTATTTTATATTTTCGGTCTGATGGGGTGTGGATATATCGTCTTTGATAAATCCACACCATCCCGAAATCTTGATTACAGTTTGCCAGCTGAAAAAATTGCTAGCCTATCTTATCCTGTCTTAGCACAGAAAGTTTTTGCTCCTAAATGCATTTCATGTCATGCAAGTTCTGACGAAACAAGTTTAGCAACCTATGCTGATATTATTAAAAATAAAGACCTGATTAAGAAAGCAGTTTTTTTCGATAAAACGATGCCTAAAAAAGGAAGTCTTACTGAAGAAGAGCTAGCCTATTTGTGGAACTGGCTAGAAATTGAAGCCCCAGAATTTCCGCAAAATGGAGATTTAGATCCGCCATTAGAAGAAGAGCCATTGGTTGCAACCTTTGCCTCGATTGATAAAAATATTTTTCAAGTGACGTGTAAAGAGTGTCATAATCCAACGGGCACAGGGAAGCGTGTGGGCCTAGATAAAGAGTCGTTGATGAATTCGCCTTTGGAATTGATCCTTCCAGAAAACCCCGACGAGTCAGGCCTTATTATTGCGCTTGAACGCTCGGACGATAAGCGCATGCCCCCGGCAAAAGAAGGTTATTCAGCATTAAGTGAACAAAGTATCGCTGTGATTCGAAAATGGATCGCTAATGGTGCAAAAGATTAATTAAAAAGGAATAAATAAATGAAAACAGTTATTTTTAGCGTTCTGATGCTTGGTTCAAATTTTTCTTTCGCTGAAACAATTTTATGTGAAGGCATCACGAACGATGTGAATGCCAGTGAAAATGTTAAGTTCGAATTACAAATTAAAAAAGATGATAAAAATCCTATTTTTAAGGATTTGGGATCATTTTATAAATCCACAATCAAATACTATTACACTAGCGGACGCGTATTCCAAGGTGCTGATATTTCATCAGAAGTCAGTACGCGGCCTAACGCAATTGTTTTTAAAGGATCGGTGCCGGGTCAGCGGAACTTAAAATTATCTTTTAAAGCTGACGGCAGTATTGATATGGCTGTCATGACTTACGATTCTAAAATTAGTGCTCAGGCACTTCAGTGCCAAGTTGTGGGATCATTACCCGCTAGACCTGTTTGCGGGCAACCATCCGAATCGTCTGCACTGCTGCTTCAAGCTATTAGAAATTCTGACATTAACGGCATTGAAACAGCAATCGAATGTGGCGCCAATGTTAATTTGGCAGATGTGAACGGCTGTACACCTGTCATGGTGGCACTTGAACCTATGTGTGGACAAAAAAATTCACTTCCGTTTAAGTCTGCGACAGGTAAAATCGTTGCTGTCGTCGACACGTTAACTAGTAACGGTGCCTTTGTAGCAGTCGCTGACAAAAATGGTGAAACTCCGCTTATGAAGGCCGCAAAAATGGGTGTCACCGATGTATATGAAACTTTCACTGCATTGGAAGCAGATTTTGACGCCCAGGATAACCTTGGATACAGCGCGCTGATGTTTGCCGTGTTAAACGGCGACGCATGGATTGTAGAACAAATTCTTGAAGGCAATCCAAATCGCTCACTTAAAAACAAGGACGGCAAAACGGCTTTCGAGTTAGCTACACACTTAAAAAAAGATACTGTAGCTGATTTGGTTCGAATTGCTGATTTAGAAGTTGTGGTCGAGGGGTTAGAAAATGGTTCGTGCACTCCGTTACTGATCAATTTAAGCGAAGGCCAAGTTGTCGATCTAACGTTAGTAGCAACTGATCGCATGTTCAAATTAGATTCAGCCGTGTTAGGTTTAGATTTAATGGCTGATAGGAAAAGTAAAACCAAGCGAACCTTCGCGGTAAACGCCAAAGGTGAATTTAAATTCACATGTGGTTTTCATGGTGGCAATCAACCCTCAGAGGGCGTAATTGTTGTGAAGTAGTCCACTAACAGAGGAGATTTCATCGAAACAGTTATAAACGCAAATTTAGTAAAAGACCCAGTGTGCGGAATGAATATTGATCCGCACACTGCTAAGGGTGGTTCGTCGGTATTTCAGCTTCACACTTATTATTTTTGTAGCACAAAATGTAAAAATAAATTTGATGCAAAACCAGCAAGCTTTTTAGATTTAAAAAAAAATGAAAAAAAGCTTACAAATTTAGCTCAAGTAAAAGACGTTGAATACACCTGTCCTATGCATCCGGATGTAAAAAAAATTGGCCCCGGAAGTTGTCCTATTTGTGGCATGGCCCTAGAGCCCCTTACGCTCACGGCAAATGAACCTGAAGATCAGACTGAATATTTAATGATGCGAACAAAGTTCTGGGTCAGTACTTTGTTAAGTCTACCATTACTTTTCATCACCATGGGTGGAAGACACTTAATTGAAAGCGACCTGATCCATTCTTACTTACCTTGGTTAGAATTACTTTTGGCTACGCCAGTCGTTATGTGGGGCGGGGCTCCGTTTTTTGTACGCTTTTGGCAGTCACTAAAAACACGCAACTTAAATATGTTCACGCTGATTGGCTTGGGTGTGGGCGTTGCTTACGCTTACAGTGTTATAGGAGTTTTATTTCCGCAAATATTTCCCGTAACGTTCAAAGATCCTATGACTGGAACTGTAGCCCTTTATTTTGAAGCAGCAGCGGTAATTGTGACACTTGTGCTTCTGGGCCAAGTTCTTGAATTAACGGCCAGGGGACAAACCAGCAGTGCGATCAAATCCTTACTTGGTTTAGCCGCAAAGACAGCCCGTATAATTCGGGCTGATGGCTCAGAAGAAGATGTCGATATGCAGTCCATTGTTATCGGTGATAAGCTGCGCGTTCGCCCGGGTGAAAAAATTCCGGTGGATGGAATAGTTATATCCGGATTATCACAAGTTGATGAATCGATGGTATCTGGCGAACCAATACCAGTCGAGAAACTACAAGGCCACAAAATAATCGGTGCCACCATTAACGGGACTGGGTCTTTAGTTGTGCAAGCTGAAAAAGTCGGGAAAGACACGCTGCTATCACAAATAGTTCAAATGGTTGCAGATGCGCAAAGAACACGTGCGCCGATTCAAAAATTAGTGGATCGGGTGTCAGCTTATTTTGTGCCGGCGGTAATTATTTCTGCGATTGGAACATTTATTATTTGGTCCAATTGGGGGCCAGAACCTAAATTAGCATTGGCTATTTTAAACTCGGTTGCAGTTCTTATCATTGCATGCCCGTGCGCGCTTGGGCTTGCAACACCGATGTCAATTATGGTGGCCACGGGCCGTGCGGCTTCGATGGGTGTTTTATTTAAAAATGCCGAAGCTATCGAAACCTTACGTAAGGTTGATACCTTAGTGATCGATAAAACCGGAACCTTAACTGTCGGAAAACCAAAGCTTGTCACGATAAAAGTAAACGGTGCACTTGAAGAAAAAGAATTTTTAGCACTTGCTGGCAGTTTAGAACAGGCCAGCGAACACCCGTTAGCGGAAGCTATCGTTAGCGCAGTTAAAGAAAAGGGTATTACCTTTAACGAAGTGAAAGATTTTAAATCTGTTACCGGTAGAGGCGCAACAGCAACGATCAGCGGTAGACAAGTTGCAATCGGTAACAAGGCACTTTTCGAACAGCTTTCCATAGATTTAGCGCAGGCAGAAGCACAAGCAAAAGCGCTACGCGAACAGGGTCAAACAGTCATGTATGTTGCCGTTGACTTAAAATTTGCCGGATTACTTGGAGTTACTGATCCGATCAAACAGACGACCGAAGAGGCTATTAAATCTTTACGCGCACTTGGCTTAAAAGTTATTATGATGACGGGCGACAATGAAGCGACTGCAAAAGTTGTAGCCGACAAAGTTGGTCTTGATGGTTTTTTCGCTGACGTACTACCGCAGGGAAAAGCTGAAATTGTAAAAAAAATGCAAAGCGAAGGTCGCTTTGTGGCCATGGCCGGTGACGGTATAAACGATGCTCCAGCCCTTGCGCAAGCGCAAGTAGGCATTGCTATGGGTACAGGAACCGATGTCGCAATGAACAGCGCAGGCGTTACATTAGTAAAAGGTGATTTGATCGGAATCGTCAGGGCGCGCGCCCTTAGCGAAGGGACTATAAAAAATATTAAGCAAAATTTATTTTTTGCATTTATATATAACGTGCTTGGAATTCCAGTGGCAGCCGGAATTTTATATCCTACATTCGGAATTTTATTAAGTCCCATGATCGCTGCAGCGGCGATGAGCTTTAGTTCCGTATCTGTGATTGCCAATGCTCTACGTTTAAAAAATGTACGACTTTAGCAAGCTAACTACAGTTTTTATTAAAGTCGTAAGCGGTCGTAATGCGAAATACGATCGTTCCGCCTTGTAGGCTCTGGAGGGTTTGAGACGCATCCAGATAGCACGGCTAACAATAGAATTACTGGAATTAATGTTTTCATATCATCCTCACTTTGTTACTTAGTTCTACGGAGGGGGCACCTAGCTTGTGACACCATTAATGACACTATTTAAGCCCTAAAGGTCTAGTTTTAAATTACAAACTTTCGAAATTTTGTTTAGGTTTCCAGATGGAAAATATCAAAGCGCCAAGACTTACAAAAATAACTGAACCGATAATTAGCAACCGAAAATCTGAAGTGTTTGGTAACAACGTTCCAAACACATACAGTGCAAGTGTTGCCACCCCGGTTAAGGCGTCGGAAAAACCGTTCACTTCGCCGCGCTCGTGAGGACTGATGCCTTGTTGGCGTATCTGCATTTCACCCAAAGAAAATCCGTATAGGCCTATTCTTGAAAGTAATATTAATGCTAAAAATCCATAGTAATTAAATGAAGCTGGAATCAAAAAGAAAATGAGCGCGCAGATAAGTGTTGCAGTTTGAAAAAGTATAAAGGCACGACTTCCCTTAATTAGCCCAATACGTGCCACAACAATTGGAAAAATTAATGTTGCAAATAAACCAAATACGGCACCAAGCCCGCGAAACACGCCAATTGTTACTTCAGACATTTTTAGTCCGTCTTTAAGATAACCAGTCAGCAAAACACCGTGCGGACTTAACACTGAAAGCCACAGCAGCGCGTACGCTAAAACGGCTGGTGCTACAGGTTGTTTAAAGAACGAAGTCCAGCCCGTTCTTAACTGCAGCAGCAAAGTTTTTTGAACTGCAGCATGTGGTGCGGATTTTTCAAGTAATTTAGGATTAGTTTTAAAAATTGAACGTAAAATTAATACTTCTGGAAAAAACGACAGAAGATTCCAAGCAGCCACTAAAAGAAACCCCGCAAGTGGAATTGACGGGAAGGTAACTAACAAAAGTAGTCCCGCTAAGACGGGGGCACTGACTTCGGTCAGTAGATCCAGCTGGCGCATACGGCTGTTAAACTGTGGTAACTGGCTACTATCAAATGCGGCAGGAACCAGATCATTACCGACCGATATATTAAGTAGTGATGATCCAAGGGAGCTAATTAAGCCCGAAAAAACAAGCACTATGAAAGCTGTGATGTGAACTGATGTGAATCCACCGTGTCTACCGAAAGTGTAATCATTCAAAAGCAATAGGCATAAAACTCCAAAAAAGACACCGACTACTTGTAATATACTTCCCAGATAGGCAACGTGAATTCTACTTCTACGATCGATGACCGCAGCAATTCTTGGCATCAATAGGACATGCATAAACTTTACCGCTAAAAAATATCCTGCCGCAATTCGCAGTTGATCAGGAAAAACCTTTAATAAAGTTAACGGAACGGCAAAGTCCCAAGCCTGATCACCCGAGCGAGTTAAAAACCGACCTAACAAAATTTTAAACGCTGTGGACTTCACTTTTTTACGCTCACTTGTGGTGCCGATTTCAAACTTCTTAATACTATTCTCCGGTGAAATTAGATCCTGCTAAAAGCCTTTTTGAGTAATAAAAACAAAAAGATTTTTTTTCTTATCGTCTTTTTGCTTAGGATCAGTAAATTTAGCCACCCACTCGGTATTTTTTTTGAATTTCTTTTCTTCAATAGATTCCGCAGTTAAACTTTTCCAGGTTTCCTCGATTGTGCCCTTTGAAATTAAAATGTCTAGCGCTGTGGGCAATCCTTTTTCAACTTGATCTTTAGTGCAAAGTTTTCCAATGCAAGCAGCAACGCGTGGGGCGTGATCAC
>JANPNP010000150.1:0-7142 GCA_031427535.1 Bdellovibrionales bacterium
ATCAGCTCCGACACAGAACTTACTCAGCAATTAAATTTTATGTCTATCGAAAATGTTCGAACTTGCGCAAAAATCAAAATATCTGCAGTGGAACAAGCAAAATTTGAAGATTTAAAAAACGAAAAACTTTTACCGGGTTTGACTCCATTTGAAAAAGACTCAAGTGCATCAATTGCCGGTGAAGCACAAATCGTGTTATTTGATTCTCCTATCAAAAGGGAACAAACTGATCTGAATGTTTCGAATGGCAATAATGTTCTAAAAATACGTTATTTGGGAAAATGTCTTAAGTATGCTGAGAAAATAGATGATAAAAAAACTGATGCTGAAAACTGTCTTGAGGCTGAAGTCATAGCTGAAAAACAAATTTTACTTAAGGTAAGTATCACAAGAAAAATTAGCCCACTGCCAGCTTTAAAAGTAAACAGCTGTAAAACAAATCCTAATCCTCAAGCAGAATAGGCTGGCATTCAAATTGCCATGTAAATCTTAAATTAGACAGCTTAGTCATAATGGCTCTGCTGCTAGTCTTTGTACCCAGGGGGATCACATGAAGTTAGGTTTACTATTATTTTTTTTCTCGCCATTAGTTTTTGCACAAATTAGTCTGATTAGCGCCGAATATCAGGGTAGTGGCTGCCCGCAAGGACAAGTTAGCGTTACTATGACTCCGAACGGATCCGCATTTTCAATTTTGTATGACGCTTTTGATTTACGTGTGGATAAAAACATCACTGTGGCGCGCGCAAGTTGCCGTGTTGCACTGCATGTCAAAAAGCCCCGTAAGACTGGTTTTCGCATTGAAAATGCTGAGTTCCGTGGATTCGTTGCTTTAGATGCAGGCGTTTCTGCATCACAAAATGTGAAGGTTATGGTCGGACCAAATCATGGACATCAAAAATTATCGGCCGAATTTGGTTCGCAGATTTGGCAAGGTCCAATTGCTGAAAATTACAATCTTTCGGCTGTTCGTCCCGTAAATAAAAAGCCACCCGTTTTAGATTGCGTTCCGCCCAAAGAAAATACCGATATCGTTATTGATTCGCAAATTCAGGTTACCAGCGCTGGTGGCGAATTTGGTCAACTTACAGTAGATTCAGTTGATGGCGTGCTGGTGCAAAAGTTTAATGTTACATGGGTAAACTGCAGCAAATAGTTTTAAGTGGTGGCCGCAGGTATTAAGATACGATTTTTATTTTTTCTGCGTCGCCAGTTTCATATTCCGAATAGGGGGTTGTGATATTCACGACCTCGCCGTTAACAACGACGCCTGACACTTTAAACATTTCGATTGGCTCACTACGGCCTTTAACTTCAGCGGTACCTGCTAAGTGCACTACAATTGAGGCATCTAAACGCTGTAGGACCTGATTTGTTATCAGCAAATCAGTACCGAAAGACTTAGTGGACGCTTCCACACGGGACGCCGTATTTACGGTATTTCCAATGACTGTGTATTCCATCCGCTCTGTCGATCCAATGGTACCAGATATAGCTTCGCCCGAATGTAGCCCCATCCCGATAAGAATAGGATCCTGGCCGCGTGATAGCCGCAATTTATTTAATTCGTTTAGTGATGTGCGCATTTGTAAACACGCAGTCACGGCGTTTAACGCATCATTGGGCGACGTCTCCGGAGCACCCCAGACGGCCATAATGGCATCCCCAATAAATTTATCAACGACGCCTCCGTTTTTGTTAATAATTTCGACCATCACGCCAAAGTATTCATTCAGCATGTCGACCACTTCTTGCGCTGAACGGCTTTCCGAGTACGCCGTGAAACCGCGAATATCACTGAAGAAGACAACCACTTCTTTTGATTTTCCACCCAGAACCACATCCGAATTTATGAGATTGTCAGCCACCGAAGAGCCATGGAATTTACTAAATAGGCTTTTAACTTTATCACGCTCTTTTAACCCAGCCGTCATTTCGTCAAAGGCGATGGCAAGGTCTCCGACTTCATCGTTCGTGGTAACTAATTTTTTTGCATGCAAATCAAACTGCCCTTTCGAGACTTGCTTTATTAGGCCTGCTAACTTTTCGATAGGTTTCGTCAACGTGATGGAAAAAAGAGAAATAATTATTATAGACGCAAAAAATGCAAACGCTAAGTTTTTTATAAATTCTCTTTTAACGGATTCTGCCGGCGCTAACACTTCACTTAACGATGTTTGAAATACAACCAGCGGCCCATAGCCCGTACGCACATAGACCCCGATTTTTTCTTTGTTGTCCATGCTACTATTAAACTGACTTTGAAACTGATTATTAGATCCGTTCTTCACAGCATGCGCGATCAAGGGCTCGTTACCAAGCGATTGCTTTTTAAATACCAAATCGGCATTGGGATGAGCCAGTAAAATGCCCTGATCATCCGTCAGATAGGATTCACTTTCAGTTTTTAGCAAGAACGGTTTTTGAAGCGCTGCTAAGTGCACATCGACCACTAATATCATTTCGATTTTTCCAGCGGCATCTTTCGAAAATGGCACCCCTACAGTAAACACACCAAACTGGGGATCTGCTGACGCAATAAATCCAGTGGTGTTCTGAATCGACATACGGCCTGCAAAAACCTTTTCTACAGGAAACTTTGCTTTTTCATGTAAATAATAAAAGTACGACGGGTGCAGCTTATAGTCTGTGATTGCTTTTGCCTGCGATTGACGTAATACCACTACCGGCTTCAAATCTTTCATGCTGATAAGTTCTAGATTTAAAAGATGTGGATCCGATGTAAAAACTGATAAATCCTTTGCGGTTGGGATTTCTTTTTTAATTTGAAATGTAAGAAGCTGCGTGGCCAAAAATTGTGATTTTTCAATTAAATATGCTAACACAAGTTGGGTCTCCTGAGCACGAGATTCAGCTTGCTGACTTACTATTTGCCATTCGCGGTCGACGCTTTCCGTTTTGATGCGTGCATAATTTGAATAGGCAGTGGGAATCATTGCTAGTAACAATATAAAGATGGTCATTAAAAAAAGTTTTATCCAAATTGGAATTCGCAGTTTCATCTACAATCCGATCTCGACCATAAGGCCAATGTAATTTGCTTTTAGAAACCCAGCGTTTATTGCGCCCGTCTGCACGGGTTGCAACGTGCCCTCTGTTAAAGCGCTATATTGGTAATTTTCTTCCTGATGGGTTAATCCCAAAAGAACACTGATTCGATCTGAAAATTGATAACTTGCTAACAAGCCCGCTTGAAAAGAATTTGGAACTTCCATTTTTTTTCCGTTGGGGGCCGAGCTATTCCCGATCAAATTATATAAATTTAAATTGTAATTGGCTTGTATTCCCCACCTAGGTGTTACGGCGTACCAATACTCGGCCCCAAGCCGTGGGCCTATAACATTCGAGTTATGAATTTTAAACGTCGCATTTGCGCTGTCGCTGACGATGACGGGAATTTGTTTTTGACTTAGGCCTAATGAAAGTCTTAATTCATCACGCGATTCAAATTTTTGTCGGTACATCGAATTTATTTCGAAACCGGTGAAGTCTCTGTTTACACCATTTAATATCATCCGGCTGGTATTAAGGAATCCAATAACACCCCAAGGTTTGCCAGTTCTAAAATAACCTAATCCAGCTCGAAGGGTGCCCCCGAGTGGCCTAGCAGCGCTGCCAGCAGCTGTTTCATGCTGGTACGAATTTAAATTCATTTGTGTAACTAGCCAACTGATTTGTGTAAAGTAGCCGTCCACTCGGTCAATAGTTTTAGCCAGTAGCGAGTTGTATTCTGCTGCTGGTGTGCGGACTGACGCCAACTGAAACTTCTGCACGCTGGCAGGGCTTCGTTTACGCAAATTACCATTGGCTAAAACTTTAATGCGGTATTTTCCACCGCTCCAGGTTGGATCAAAATCAATTTCACTCGTGGGAAGATTTTTTTCGCTGTAAACGGTTTGCCACTTTTTGTTTTCTTTCGAAAAAAGTTGCAAGGTAACATCGTAAGTCTGTGCGTGTTCTACATTTTTCCAATTTATTTTTTGCGAATAGACATTTAGCACGGGTATTATTTCGGGATCTGCTAGCTCCTTAGCTAAAACAGAAAATTGAACTGCTGCGCTTGCGCCCAACTCGGCTGGGACTGAATCAGGCAACTTAGCAGAAACAATTACCTCGTAAGCTGCAGCGACAGGCAATTCAACTGCCGTTTGACGGTTTTCTGTGGTGAATCTTTCCACTTCAACTTGGGTGAACTGATCGATAATTTTAACTTCGAATTCATCGACGACCTCTGCACCGGACCAGGCAATTTCTACTTTTTTTGATTTAGATTCGTTAGAGTCGATTATGTGATCCATCTTAGGGCTTGTTATTTTAATTTCCGGCACGCTGACATCAAATTTTTCCCAGCTGCTCCAGCTACCTGAAACTTTCCGGCGATCTGCAGTACGTTGACGATATTCATACTTGTTCAGTGGCAAAGTAATTTCGACCTCGGCATTTTTCTGACTTAGCTTTTTAACGACTTCACTTGCACCCTGAACGCGAAACTCGAAATCATAGGTGGTCGCACCTTCCACAGGGTCGAATTCAAATACCAAAGTGCGTGATTGTGCTAAAACCAACGACGACCACAGGACCAAAATAAAGATAAGATGCAAATTTTTTATTTGAACCTCATCTTTTTTAATTTTGGGGCGTCGATCGCGCTGTTATCTGCGACACGAATAATTTTTACCGATTTATTTGGACTGATCCGCTTAAACTGATCTAATGTTGTCAAAGTTAACTTGTATTCGCCTGGAAGCAAATTTTTCAATTGTACAAAATTATTTTTTTGGGACCACGTGCGAATAACTTTACCGCTGGGATTGACCAGCTCTAGGCTGTATTCAACTATGTTATCTAAAGGCTTCCACCGTGCTAAGTACACGCCATTCAAATCGGCATCGCTGGTGGGCTTAGCATCAGTCCATTCAGGGCTAGCTAAATAGGCAAGCTGCTCTGATACAATAGACTTTATCTTGGATTGCGCTAGACGGTTATCAACGGTATCTACAGCTTCAATTGATGCAAGATAGCGGCCCGATTTCGGAAGCTTTGCTTTAAATTTAGTTTGATCCGCAGTCAGCACCTCGGATAAAATAAGCTTATCATCTTCGAAAATTTTCAAATTTAACTTTTGGACGGACTCCTTGTTTTGCAATGTCCACTGCAAATTCACTTCTGGATCACCGACAAAATTCTGCACTTCTTCGGCTTCACTATTCCAGACAATCTGCGCCGTTGCTCTTACTTTTTCAACTGCGGGCACATTCGTGACTTCGGAAACAGCCGAAATTTTCTGCTGCAGTGAAAAACGCACCGAAGCTGCTTGCAAAACTTTATTGCCATCTACCGAGCGAATTTCAAGCTGTACGAAGTTCTTTCCAAATTTAACTGGCAAATTTACTTTATTAGATCCTAACAAGCTGGGCTTAACTTCAAGCAGGTCAGATCGTTTAGTTCCCACCTTAAACACTAACTTTTCATTGGTATTAGGTTCAGCTGATAGCCAAACTATTTTCATTTCAGGCTGTTGACTTTCTATCACACTAAGCGCTTCCGGTTCCGTAATTATTAACGATGGTTTTTTAAATTCAATCACGGCGCTTTGTCCATCGGCCTTAGTAACTTTTGCACGGCCCGTAATAACATTTAAATTTAGATCATTGTTTTTTTCTTTGGACACCGTGACTGACGTTTTCAATAAGTCAATTAAGCCGTCCTTAGATTCTAACTTTACCGATGCGGCCGAGTCATTTTGAGTTGAATCAACAAACAAGTGGCCTTCAATTAAGTTTAAAGAAATTTCGCCTTTATTTTTCTTAATTGTTATTAACGAATCGGCTTCTAAATTTAGAATGGTATTTGAATCTAAAAAACGTATGGATATATCAGCATCTGGCGAGGTTTTAATTGATTCGCCCGAATAAAGTGAATCCCCAAATTCGACAATTTGCCAGGTGCGATGTTGCGCCAATTTCCGCCGGGATGAATTTTCTAATTTTTCAACTTTTGCTAAAGGTTTTTCGTCTATATGAAATTGCACCGATGGATAATACTTCGTAAAATAAAAAGAAGTTGCACACAGTCCAACAATTGAGACAAGAAATGAAATAATTATTCGTTTTGTATTAGCGCTCAATGCCGAAGTTCTCCTACTGGATTTATCGGCAAACTGTCATTTTTCTTTACGCAGACTAGCTGATGGTCATAGGACTGGATGAATGTACTTTGCTAGTTGTCTGGCCTTAAGCACCGGCAACATTCTAATGATAAAAAACCCAGGTCTCCAGATGCCGGAAGCATCTGGAGAAGCGATAGTCTGAAAGCAGAGCTTTCAGCAGGCAGGAAGCCTGTCCGGTGAATGTGAAGTATACCCGATTCCGCGCACTTGCCTCATAGTTACTTACTTCGTGGTTACTTGCCTCACAGCTACCTACCCCGCATCCGATTACCGAACATCACTCTGAATCATACTCCTATCGCGGCACCTTGGGCATCGCCCCAGTCTTGAAGTATTCAAATGCTAAAATGAAAAAATCAAAGCAATTAACACTATTTCCAAACCAAACTAAGAAGTTCTTTGGCGGCGCTTTACTTTACAAAAAAAGAAAATCAAGAAGGCCCTTGTCTAAGAAAGATTCCATTCACCTTGTGCTTCGTAGTGAGTGGGCGATGGGTAAAGACAGCTTCTTAGCAAAACGTAATCACCAAGCGATCAAGCATATACTTATACGGTTTAGTAAAAAGTTCGGAGTTAGAATTTACCAGCAAGCTATAACCTCAAATCATATACATCTGCTTTTAAGAATAACTAATAGGACACTGTACACAGCATTTATTAAAGCCATATCAGGTCAGATTGCATGCCACACCATGGGCCAGCAAAGCTTTAAACTGTTTGCTGATACACGAACGAAATCAGCTGCGGGCGATGGGTCAAAATCCTCGGCTGAAGCAAAGGCTATTCACCAAACCCCCGAAGGCTTCTGGCAATTTCGGCCTTTTTCTCGCATAACTAACTGGGGTAAGGATTTTAAACAGTGCATAGGCTACTTAAAACAAAACATCTTAGAAGCTTTTGGTTTCATTAACTATAAACCTAGAAAAAACCACTACGCTGCCTGGATTAAACA
>JANPNP010000151.1:0-4481 GCA_031427535.1 Bdellovibrionales bacterium
CCTTTAGAAGTGGGAGTCTGAGGGAAGTTCACCCTCAGTAGCCGTGGACGACTGCGCACTGAAGCGTAAATTAAAAAAGACCCTATATTCAAATGCAAAACTTTGGTTAATCAAAAATTCAGCTTAAACCAAATATAAGCTAATACGTTAGCTTTAATGACTATTTACAAATACGCCATCTTGTCGTATACTGACAATGTGTCATATAAGCGCCTAAACAAAGAACAAGCTCGAAAGCTCTTATCTAAGATCATGTCTGACGATCGTCATATTTCGTTTACTAGACATTCCAGAGAAGAACTTAAGAATGACAACTTAACTACGGTTGACGCAGTTAATATTTTAGCCTCTACAGATTCTAGAATTACTGATGAGCCCGAGTTCAAAAATGATATTTGGCGATATCGGGTTAAGACGAATAAGATTTGTGTGGTTATTTCATTTTTTAAGAACCATCGAGGATTTTTAGTTATAACAGTTTTTAAAATAAATAGGAGCTAGCCATGAAATGTCCAAGTTGTGATTCAAAAAAACCAATGAAGACGGTTAAAAAAAGTATAAAATACAAAGACTGTGGTCTTGATTTTATTACTATCGATAAAGTTGAAGTTTCAACATGTTCTAATTGTGGTGAAGAAATTATTCACTACGGAAACTTAATTAAAATACACGAAGCTATCAAAGATACGTTGCTTAAAAAAGATACTGCATTAACAGGCAAAGAAATTGTATTCCTTAGAAAGCAAGTTGGCTGGGACCAGGCTGCATTCGCCAATAAGCTAAAAATGTCATTACGTACTATTCAACGACTTGAGGCATCTGAGTCACCCGTAGATTTAGATAAAGACAAATACATCCGCATGGTAGTTGCCTCTACGGAATATGAAAGATTTTATAAATTACGAGATATTTTTGATGACTTAAAAAAAGGCATTCATTTTAAATCAATTAAAATCAATTCACAGTCATTTCAAGTTGCCTGCGCTTGATTAGAATTTTTAAGTCAGAAGTATTAAAGTAACCACCAAGATGTCGGGTTCCATCTTGTTTTCAGTATTTTGCTTGCGGAAGCTTCAGCGAGTTACTGTGAATTTTAGACTCTTGCCAAGAGGATTTTATTTGAAGTATTCTACTCGTAATACTTATGGCTAAAAAGATTAGAAAGAAAATTACTACCGTCCGCGAGCATCCACTGCGTGTTCCTGTGAGCGAAAAAAATCCGGTTGGTATCACTCTAATGCGGCCAATTATGATGAGGTCATCGCTACATGGACGGATTATTTCAATAAAATTCACCGGAAGGATTTAAAAGATCCTAGTATAGCAATTCCAATGGGTGTGCGTTGGTTATTTAGAAAAAGAGCAACAGCGATGAATCAATTGAAGAGAGCTCCGGATCATGAGGAATTAATTCTAGAATATAAAGGATTACTGAAAAGCAAGACGGATCTTAAAAACAAAGCGCTTGAAATTTATCGGGAGCACTATGGTCTTCTTAAAAAGAAATAGTTTTATCCAATTTGGGATCCTTTTCTTACTGGCCGGCTGCGCTACATCGTCTTTCAAGCTGCTCAAGCAAGATGAAAATGCGGCAGAATTAAAAGTAACTCCTGACCGTGTCCTGCTTGAGTGTGAATTTCAACCAGATCATGACACCAAAAACGCCTACGGTTTCCTAATGCGCTTTCTAGATAATGAAAATAGAGTTGTTACCTTTGCTCACACAAATGTCCTTGATAAAGTAAGCTGTTTCAGACGTCTTCAAAAGATCGGGAAAATCCTTAAGACCGGAAAAGTAATTTACGTCGGCGGGATGGGTTATCTCACCAAGCCAAAAATTAAAGAGGACCATAAATATACTTTTCCTAATATCGGAACTTTTCACGGCAATGGACATAGCCTTCAATTCATGGTTGTCGCTAATGAGCAGGGTCTTTGTTATGATGCCTATTCTGGCGATGAAGATCCCTGCCCGTCCGAACCATTCTCAATCAAAAATTTGAAATGAAAGCAAAGATGAAGAATAGCCTTCTACAGACATAGACTTTTTTGGATAGGTGTATAAAAAAGTCTATACTTTATTTGACAGGTGTCCAAAAAAGTCTATAGTCTAGATTATGGATAGATTTTTAAAGAAACAAATTAAAGATGATCTTAAGGAAAAAATGGTTTTTCTAGCTGGACCCCGGCAGGTCGGTAAAACAACGCTATCCAAAACCTTATATAAAAGCTTTCAATATCTTAACTGGGATAATGATTCCGATCGAAGCCAAATCTTATCAAAGGAATTTTCACAGTCAGAATTAATTATATTTGATGAAATTCATAAGTATAAAACGTGGAGAAATTACCTTAAAGGAATTTACGATAAAAATATAAATAAGCAAAAGATTTTGGTTACTGGAAGTGCTCAATTAGATATTCTTAGAAAAGGCGGTGACAGCCTGCAGGGACGCTATCATTTTTTGAGACTAATGCCTTTAACTTTCAGCGAGTTGAAAATGAAGTCGGTAGCAGATGCTCAAAATTTATTTGAACTATCCGGCTTTCCTGAGCCCTATTTTTCACAGTCCAGAACAAAAGCAAATCGATGGTCAAGACAATATCGGGAGCGAATTGTAAGACAAGAGGTCTCTTCAAATGAAATGGTCCAAGATTTAGGGAATATGGAAATTCTTTACCACCGTATTCCCGAGCTTGTCGGTGGAACACTTTCAATTAATTCACTGGTAGAAGATATCCAAATTAGTCATAAAACAATTTCTAATTGGATCAGTATATTTGAAAAACTATATGCCGTATTCAGAATTGCTCCGTTTGGGTCGCCTAAAATAAAAGCCTTAAAGAAAGAGCAAAAAATATTTTTGTATGACTGGAATGCAGCTACAGAAAATGGTGCTCGATTTGAAAACTTTCTAGCAGTACATATTTTAAAATGGATTTTTTATCAGCAAGATTGCTTCGGACGAAACATTGAACTGCGTTTTTACAGAGACAAGCTTCACCGCGAAGTAGATTTTGTTATAATAGAAAACAATAAGCCTATTCTTTTTATTGAAGCTAAGTATTCAGATGCAGAAATATCCAAAGGATTAATTTATTTGAAAAATAAATTTCCGCAAGTTGAAGCAATGCAGCTGCATATGAATGGTAAAAAGGACTATATTAATGAAAATGGAATTAAAGTCACCCATGTCATTAATTATTTAACTACGCTGGTTTGATCTGAACAGCACAGGATACATTCTTGCAAAGCTATCTTAAGTTTATCGAACGGAACACTTACGGTTGGAACACTTACGGTATTGATTGCCGTTAATTGGCACTTTGTACCTAAAGTGATAGGTGCAGGCAATAGGGCAGCAAGTAATCAAACTATAGCCGGCATACGATTCGCATCTACAGTTTACACGATACCTGGAGGATCTAATGAATAAAAACGCTGTAGCTATGGCTTGCCTAATCCTATCGTCTTATTCTCATGCGGCTGAGGTTGTCAGTTTTAGTAAAAATTTAGATTCCCAGTTGGTGGTTAAGCAGTCCATTGCACCTGAAGCAATCACCATATCGGATGATGGAAAGCAGATCGCGTTTATTGCTAAAACAACTCGTGATTTTTCTCAAGCTCCTCCCACAACTGCGTGGCTTATAAAGCAAACAGCAAATCAATGGAGTGCACCCATCGTAATGCCTTGGGGTGGTAAAGTGACTAGCGTTACTTTTGCTAACCAGGATAAATGGTTAGTTGTTTCAAATAGCCACGCTACCATTTCAGGGTACGGTTCAATTATAAAAAATCTTTTTGGTGATCGCGAAAAAATTGGTGACCTATTGGGTTTTGAACACCGTATTGAAATTTATGACGCTTTAAATCCGAAAAATTTAATTATGTCTTTTACTCCGCAAGATATGGGACTTAAAAAGCCTGAAATGTTAAAGCACGCGCGCGTGTCTGCGGACGGCAAGTGGATGACTTTCTACACACACGGAATTGACGATCAACGCGGCGTTTACGTTTATAATTTTGCGACTAAACGAACGCAGCACTTAGGTTTATTTGATGATAAACATCCAACTTGGACTCCAGATGGGACGAAGATACTTTTTCATCAGCAAGAGGGCGGAAATGCATCTGTTGATTACGGCGGCGAAGAAAAAAGCTTACTTGGTTATTATGATTTAAAAGCCGATGCTCACGGAAATTTGACTTTCACACGTCAACTGATGGATAGCCAACGTAACTTATTTCATTATCACAAACATCCAAGTATGTACCCAGGTACAGATCTTGTATTTTTTCACGGAGTTTTAGAACCTCTTGGTTCGAAAAAACTTTTTGTACGAAAGCTTGGCGTCGACAAGAAAATTTTTAAAATCAGTGATATTATGATCAAGGATTTAGAGCTTAAAGGGACTAAGCACGCCAACAGTTCTTTGGCTGCAAACGGACTTTTCTTTGTTGCCCGCGAAAAAGGAAAAGC
>JANPNP010000152.1:0-1857 GCA_031427535.1 Bdellovibrionales bacterium
TAATTGTCGCCGTGTCTGTTGGAACTGTTCTTGAAAGCATGCACAATGCAGAATACGCAAAGCTTGCATTATATAATGCAACTTGGTTTAACGCACTGCTGTCGTTGCTTGGATTAAATGTTTTTGCATCGATGATATCACGGTATCCGTGGAAGTTTTATCAGATGGGTTTTGTGATGACTCATGTTGGGATCATAATTGTATTGATCGGAAGCTGGGTGACAAAAATTTATGGTGTTGATGGTTCGCTACAAGTGCAAGAGGGTCAATCTCAGAATATGGTAACTTTACCAAGGCTAATGGTTGGATATCAGTTTGACGGAAGCTCTACGTTAAGTTCAGTAGTTTTCGATAAAACACTTTTTGAAAAATCAGAAAATCAATTGGACTTTATAAATGATAAAATTGGCCACGTGGTTAAAGTTGAACGCTTTGTGCCATTCGCTGAAATTGAAAAAGGGTTTGCAGCCAGCCAAGATACAAACGGTCCGGTCGGCATAAGCTTTGGTTTAAAAAGTCAATTTTTCGATGTAAAAGAGTGGCTACACAGTGTAGAAAACCCCGTGTTTCAAATGGGTCCAGCCACGTTAAAATTAATCATCGATGAAGGTGACACACCGAAAGATATTATCAAACCTAATCCCAATAATAAGAAAAAGGAAAAAGCCAAAGGGCCTAGTTTGCAATTACGAAGTGTAGCACAAGCGGAAAATACGCTGCTGGTGCTAGATCAAAAAAGCGGTAAAGAATTACGAAAATTAAGTTTATCTGAGCTTAAAAAAGGCATTTCTCAAAATGGCGTTAGTATAAAATTAGTCAAATCTTATGCTCGTGCCATCGTCGCAGAAAACAAAATGGTCGAAAATGAAGACCCTGCCGGAGCACCAAACCCTGCATTAGAGCTTTCAATTGAAAAGGGAACCGAAAAAGTTCGAGAAGTTCTTTACGGTAAATTTCCAAGTTTTTCATTAAATAAAGATGGAGTTTTCGGATTAAGCTTTAAGTATTTGGCCGGAGTCGCAACATCAGATACGGTATTGCCATCAGGTCATCCTAAAATTAACGGTCCTGCAACGCAAAGTGCGGCCGCTGACGACCAAACCCCGATGCAAGCAGCAGCAGCAAACATAGTGCCGGGTGAAAATATCATTGAATTTCATGCAAATCGAAAGGACCCATCACAGGTTCGGATAGTCCTCATTAAAAAGGGTGAAAAAATCGCTGAAAAGACGATGAAAGAAGGCGACATTTTTCAAACCCCTTGGATGGGAATGCAGCTTTTTATTGGGGCTATAAATTTTGGCTCCGAAAAACAAGTTGATGTCAGAGCAGTTCGGCCAAAGCCGGGAAAAAATTTGCCTCCTAGTGCCGTATTAGTGAAGCCACTCGGGCAAGCCAAAGGCGTTTGGCTAAGCCAAGGCGAAGTTAAAAATTTTAGCGTTTCTGGGCGAAACGGCTATGTGGTTTTCGCCAATGAAAGTATTCAATTACCATTTGAAGTTAAGCTAGATAAATTTACCAAAAAAGATTATCCCGGGACGGAAACTCCTTATAGTTATGAAAGCCTGATCACGCACTCACGAACTAAAGAGCAAACGCTAATATCTATGAATGAGCCCTTAAAATCTGATGGATACACTTTGTATCAAGCAAGTTACGTTTTAAACCCAGGCGAAGCGCCAGTTTCTATTTTATCTGTCAATCAGGATCCCGGTCGCGCAGTTAAGTACCTTGGAAGTTTAATACTTTGCTTAGGTATCGCAACATTTACTTTGATGAGAAGCCGCGTTTATAAAAATCGGCAGAACAGGAAAACCACGTGAAGCACACTATAAATTCCTTAGTTACACTTAGTGC
>JANPNP010000153.1:0-5895 GCA_031427535.1 Bdellovibrionales bacterium
GTGAATAAGCACTACATCAAGTCGGTGACGACATTCTGCCCAGTGATTAATTTGGTTAGCACACTGTCCAACCAGCAGGATGCAAAAATTAATTTTGGTCTGATAGACATCTGGAATTACCGCCGCTTGCAAGCTGTGCGGCAGCGGCTGCCAGAATTAGAACCCAAAGGTTGGTGGAAGATTTTTTTCGGTTTCAAACCGCGCTACGTCCCAGGAATAGTAAATTATCTTGAGACCAACAGAACAAAACCATCGGTACAGTTACCGGATGGCATTCGTTGGCCCGCAGGTCTAAAAAATCACTTGCAAAATTCGAATGCATTTTCAGAACTTAATAATTACTGGGAATTCTATGAAAATTTGAAGACTCCGCTTTTGATTGTAACCACGCCCAATGACCTTGTCGTTTCGGCCGAGCTAAACACCGATCTTATTTTACAAAAAAAGCAAAAAGGAAAGTTTAACAAAACACAAATTTTGCAGTTAGATAAAGGCCTTCACTGCAGCCTGGCAACCGACTACCAGTGGGATTTTATTATTAATTTACTACGGACACAGTGGGGAGACCCGCTCCAATAAACCAGTGGGGAGACCCGCTCTAACGAACCAGCGGGAGACCGCTAAGTAAAAATGGAGAGACAAAATGAGCGACACTTATTATGACCCAAAAGATTTAAATAAGTTTTCAAAAATTGCAGACTTCGAACCCAACTTAGCTGGAAAGTTTTTTTCCTACTACGGTGATGTTTTTAAAGAAGGTGCCCTTTCCACCCGGGAAAAATCATTGATCGCTTTGGCAGTCTCACATGCTGTGCAGTGCCCTTACTGTATCGATGCTTACACCTCAGATAGCTTAGAAAAAGGCGCCAGCGAAAAAATGATGATGGAAGCTGTCCATGTGGCAGCGGCAATTCGCGGCGGGGCCACCTTGGTGCACGGTGTACAGATGATGAATAAAGCCAAGAAAATTGGAATGTAGGAGTATCGCTTGTTAAGTGTGGTAATACCTGCGAACGATTTTGAAACGAATTCTTTTTTAAAAAAAACGCTTGAGTCTTTACAGACGTTTAAGGATTTAGAAATTGTCTGCGTTGACCTTAGCGAAGCCAAATCACGTGGCGAGCGGTTAAATATTGGTTTTCATCGGACCACTGGTTCTGTCGTTCTTTTTCATCACCCGCGAAGTTTTGTGGACCCAGAAGGAATTCAGTATCTAATTAATCTATCTAATGAACACGATCGCAAAAAAATGTGGGGTGGGTTCACGCACACGTTCGATAAGGCGCACGCATTGTTGCGATTTACCTCGTGGTATTCAAATGAAGTTCGTGGCAAAAGAAAAGGTGTTCTTTACTTGGATCATTGTATTTATTTCGATCGCGAGCTTTGGCTTAACGATATTCCCCATGTTGAAATTTTTGAAGACACATTGCTAAGTTATCATCTGTTGAAAAATTCTAAACCCGTCATTTTACCTTTCACGTCGCAAACATCAGCGGTCCGCTTTGAAAAAAACGGCGTTTGGCGTCAGTCACTAATGAACCAAGTTCTAAAACTTGGTTTTTTTCTAAAAGTACCACACCAGGTCATGAACCGAATTTACGAAAACGGCGTAGGATTAAATAATTCAAAGAAATAAAAATTAGCTATTCCTGTAACGGTAGCTTAGAGTTCTAAATGTAGTTTCAGCTGCATTGCATAGGAAATTTCCATGCTTCACCCTATTAACAACATTGAAGTTTTCATGCCTCGTGCTGTTAACAACAAGCAATTTGAATATCTAGCTCCAAAGTATTTTCCAATCCGCCGTGGACAATCCAGCGAGCCGGTTTTTTCGATATGGAATGATTCCAAGTGCTTCTTTTTCGTTTAACTGGATGTAATTTCTTACACGATTATACGCCTTAAAACCGCGAACAACCCGTGAAAATGGGCGATATTTCCAAAGTTTTGGTATCTTATGGGTATCGGTCGCGGCATCACACAACTGTCCAAAGTTCTGGATCAATTTTTGAGCGATTTGGCCAGCGATTACTCGGAAAAAATTTATATAAGCACTGCGTTTGGGCGCGCGAATTAGGCAATGAATATGGTCATTCTGAATACTGATTTGATCTACCCGAATTTTAAAGTGCGCTGCATATTTTTTAAAAAGAGCCATCACAATTTGATGATTTTTGGGCTGTCGTAGACTTCTGCAAATCTTCGACTTGTTTATCTTTAATACAAGGTGCAAAGGATCTTTAGTTGATAGGGGCCTTGTGGTCCGACCCTTACGCGACTGTCGCAATATTCCGCCGTGCGATAATGCATGTTTGTAGCTTTGTTTCATTAATAAAAGTTGTTTGGGTTTCATAACCGGTGATGAATGCAATCTTTGTGGTGTGACCGATACCCGGCCAAGTACAGATGGCGATAGTCAAAAACGAGTTTCGGACAAGAATCCCAGAAGGAAAACTCAGACTGAAGCACAGGCGGGAAACATAGACTGAAAACAAGGGCGGGAAACTCAGACTGAAGCACAGACGGGAAACATAGGCGTCATAAATCATTAGAATTAATCGAGCCACGTGAAATCTGCGACCAAGCAAAGTTTTTGTTATTAATTACGGCGAATAATCATTCTTCCAGTAGTTAGATTGTACTGCTAACCCCGTGACATGGGCGTAAACTTTTAAGCTCAAACTAGTTCGTTTTTCCAGTAATCAGAGTGTTCGGCTAACTCAGTAACATAATCTTTCAAATCCGCGCGTAAGTTATCAGGAAATTTGCGAAACGGCTGAATATGTTCACTTGGGACATAGCGAAAGGTAAAATTAATTCGGCGCGTTTCAAAGCCGGTGGTGTGCAGATCTTTAAAAATAATTCCTTTATCTTCAACGCGCTGAACCCGGTGGAAAAGTTGTTTCTTAAATTTGTCGCCGCCAAAAATTTGCAGACTGGAATCATCTAACCATTGTTGCAGAATGACTTGGCTTTTCATCTGCTTGCCTTCGCTTTTTACGAACTGAAATAAAGCGCGCTCTCCGAAACTGATGGATGCGACGGGGCCGGGCTCGAAATCTTTATGCTCTCCTACGCGGGCGCAATCAATCGAAGTATCGTCATAAAATTTATTGCCGTAAAAGTTAATCAAGCAGGTATTTAAGTGCCAGTCTTCGGGAACATCTTTGGGAGAAAATGTTTGCCGCACTTCGCTTTCTATTTCAGCGATAATTCGTTTCAATACGGGCGGGTAGTCCTCAGCTAAAGTGCAGCGATGGCGAATTCCCTTTGGCGGATGGTAGTAATCTAAACAGGCAAACTGCCAATTTCCAAGCCAGTACACAGGTCGAAGAAGCTCGCGATTCGGCTCGCCAGGCGGGGGCGGATTTGAATTTGAAAAGCGCATCTCCCATATGGGATACAGGGTCGTTAAGTAGTGCAAAATTTCATTTTTTGCTGGTGCTTTGATGTAATCTGGCTTGTAAATCAAATTTTGATATTGCTTCGAAGTTCGGCTATGCTGATTGGGTTTTGATTTGAACACACAATTTAATGCAATAGGTTGGCCCACATGTCAAATTTCATTCAACCCCTGTCTGTAGATCTAGCCACCAGGAACAAGCTTGTTGAAAAAATTTCGTTATTTAAAGGTAAGAAAATTTTGGTCATCGGCGATGTTGGTGTCGATGAATACGTGATGGGTTCAGTAAAACGCATTAGTCCTGAGGCCCCGGTTCCAGTGCTGGAAGTTGAAAAAGAGGACCAGCGCCTAGGACTGGCCGCTAATGTCGCACAGAATGTCGTAAGCCTTGGGGGCTCAGTGCATTTGCTGTCTGTCATTGGAAATGATGCAGGCTCTGAAATTTTAAAATCGTTAATGAAGACGTCTAATGTAACCACTGAAGGATTAATTTTAGATCCTTCACGACCGACTACGCGCAAAATGCGTGTCATGAGCGGGCAACATCATTTAGTCCGAGTTGATCACGAAATTAGGCGTGTGCTGTCTGAAAAATCAGAAATTGCGCTACTGCAAAAACTTGAAAAAATTATTGATCACGTCGACGTCGTCGTTTTAGAAGACTATGCAAAGGGAATATTTTCGCAGAATTTAGTACAGAAAATTGTAGCTATATCGAAAGCTGCAAATAAGTTTTTGATGGTTGATCCCCACCAAACGAAATTTGCCGAATTCTATAAAGGCGCCGATTTAATAAAGCCAAATTATGCCGAAGCATTGGCGCTAACCCAGATTCATGAAGACAATATTGAAGATCCGTCAGAACGTGTGCTTCTTGTCGGGCGAGCTCTGCAAAAAATTACCGGTGCCGGGCAAGTTGTTTTAACGCAAGGTGCACACGGCATGACAATTTTTTCGCAAAATGAAGTTACCCAAGTTCCTACTTTTGCTAAGAAAGTTTTCGACGTTACGGGTGCTGGTGACACAGTCATTGCAGCCATAGCGCTAGGGGTAGCTGCGGGCCTTTCAATAACAGAATCTTGTATGATTGCTAATTTTGCTGCTGGGGTCGTGGTAGGTAAAGTAGGATGCGTTCCATGTGAAACCGCAGATCTTATAAGTTCTATACAGTCGATGGGTATTTAAACAAAGTATTCGAAAACTGACAGTGGTTTTGCTTTACTTTTTCAAGCACAGTCTATAATTACATGGACTTAACAAACGGGATTTAACCCAACTGCTGTAATAAGCAGAGCAGTATATTCTGCACCCAAAGGAGTACCCAATGGATTCGCAAGCGACAGAAGCAACTCAAGCTATTATTGCTACATCAGCAACTAAAGACATCCGCAATTTCTATTCTTTCACTCTTGAAGGACTTGAAGCCTACCTAAAGCAATTTGGTAAGGAAAAATTTCGGGCCCAACAAATATTTAAATGGGTGTACGAACAACGTGTTACCGATTTCGAACTTATGTTAAATCTCTCAAAAGATTTAAGAGCTGAGCTTAAAAATCTAATTACATTTGAACTTCCGCCGATTATGAAGCACTTGATCAGCGTCGATGGAACTCAAAAATTTTTATTCGACGTGCGTGAAGGTAATTCTATCGAAGCGGTAGTAATCCCTTCTGATGGCCGGCTAACATTGTGCGTTTCGTCTGAAATTGGCTGCAATATGGCGTGTCACTTTTGCTTCACTGGAAAACAAAAGTTAAAACGTAGGCTTGATATTTCTGAAATCGTCGGTCAGTTCATGCAAGTGCAAGACGTCATCGGTAAATCAGGGCTTAAGTTATCTAATATTGTTTTTATGGGCATGGGCGAACCACTCGATAACCCAGAAGCAGTTTTTGGGGCTATCGAAGTTATTCATTCTCCGTGGGGCGTTAATCTTTCCCGCAAAAAAATTACGGTTTCAACTTCTGGGCTAATTCCCGAAATGTACCGGGTCGCGGAAGCAAAGGTTCGCTTAGCGGTAAGTTTAAATGCCTACAACGATGAAGTGCGTTCACAGATAATGCCGATCAATAAAAAATATCCACTGAAGGATTTATTAAACGAATGCAAACGCTATTACCGGGCCACTAATGATAAAATTACTATGGAATACGTTCTTTTAAAAGGCGTTACAGATCAAATTTCGCACGCCAAAGAGCTTGTGAAATTATTAAAAGATGTGCCATGTAAAATTAATTTAATTCCTTTTAATGAGCATCCGGGTTCGGGATTTGAACGACCTTCTGATGAGGCCGTACAGGCGTTTCACACAGAAGTTATGAATCTAGGCGCACATGTGCTTTTGCTAAAGCAGTGGGTACAGAAAAAGCTGCGGCTAGTGGTAAAACAGTTGATAGCAAAGAAGTAAAAACGGACAAACCTGCCAAAGAAGCTAAGCCAGCCAAAGCTGACGACACAGCTAAAGCCGACAAAAAGGCTGCTGCTGACGC
>JANPNP010000154.1:0-7907 GCA_031427535.1 Bdellovibrionales bacterium
CACCGTGGCTCATCCAAATCTTATGTTTCTTTGGCCATGGCATATTTAATTTATTGTGTGCAGCACTTTCCCACTCAATTTCTGTAAGGCCATATTCTTTCGTAGTCCCTGCTACGACAGAACCACCCAGTTGATTGGCTAACAACTGCATTCCGTAACAAATGCCAAGTACTGGGGCGCATTCTAAAAGCTCTTTCACGTCGCGCTTGGGGCTTTTTTCGTCGTAAACAGAATTGGGTCCACCACTTAAAATGATTCCATCAGGATTGAATTTTTTAATGGATTCTAAACTTTCATGAAAAGGAAAAATCTCAGAATAATATCCTAAATCGCGTAGCCTTCTAGCAATTAGCATGGTTACTTGCGAGCCAAAATCTAAAATAAGAAAGCCATT
Organism: Bdellovibrionales bacterium; assembly: GCA_031427535.1. Taxonomy (GTDB): domain Bacteria; phylum Bdellovibrionota; class Bdellovibrionia; order Bdellovibrionales; family Bdellovibrionaceae; genus Pseudobdellovibrio. The sequence goes on from JANPNP010000154.1 coordinate 395, forward strand.
TTTTTTAATCGACATTACTCTAACCTGTAGTTGGGTGCTTCTTTAGTGATGCTAACATCGTGTACATGAGATTCTTTTAACCCCTGCCCGGTGATCTGTACGAACTGCGCTTTGGCTTGCAACTCATCAATATTTTTAGCACCTAGGTATCCCATTCCTGATTTTAAACCGCCAATAAGCTGATGAATAATACCTGAAGCGCTTCCCTTGTACGGAACCTTTCCTTCAATTCCTTCAGGCACAAGCTTATCCAGTTCACTTGTGTCCATTTGCCCGTAGCGATCCTTTGATCCCTTCATCATGGCTTCGATTGATCCCATACCGCGGTACATTTTATAGGTACGACCTTGATACAAAATCGTTTCACCCGGGGCCTCTTCAGCGCCAGCTAAAAGATTTCCGATCATAACGGTATTTGCTCCTAAGGCTAAAGCCTTAGTGATATCGCCAGAAAATTTAATGCCGCCATCAGCTATAATCGTTTTCTGTAATTTTTTTGCAGCAGCTGCACATTTCATAATGGCAGAAATTTGCGGAACGCCAACACCAGCGATGACTCGCGTCGTGCAAATACTTCCTGGGCCCACACCAACTTTGACAACGTCGGCTCCATGCTTAATTAATTCTTCGGTTCCTAATGCTGTCACAACGTTACCAGCAACTAAGATCACGTCTTTAAATTTATTTTTCACATAATTAATGGTCTCGATCACATTTTTTGAATGCCCATGTGCGGTGTCTACACAAATAACATCCGCACCCGAAGCCACCAATGCTTCGGCACGATCATACGTATCAGGCCCTACGCCAATAGCTGCACCAACAACCAAGCGGCCCTTAGCATCTTTTGTAGCGCGCGGAAAAGCTTCGGCTTTTTCAATGTCTTTGATGGTGATAAGACCCTTTAGCTGTCCGGCTTTATCAATAACTGGCAGTTTTTCAATGCGGTGCTGTTGTAATATTTTCTTAGCTTGATCTAAAGTCGTACCTTCATGGGTCGTCACCAAATTTTCTTTGGTCATTAAATTTCTAATCGGCTGGTTGATGTTTGTTTCAAAACGTAAATCGCGGTTGGTAAGAATTCCAACAAGCTTTCCCTGCATCGTGATTGGCACACCACTGATCGAATACTTGCTCATGATCTGAATGGCTTCATTAACATAGTGATCCGGCGATAACGTAATAGGATCTTGAATCATGCCACTTTCGTATTTTTTTACTTTTTCAACTTCAAAGGCCTGATCAGTGACTGAAAAGTTTTTATGTACAATTCCAAGTCCACCATTTTGCGCCATCACCCGCGCAATTTTATTTTCTGTGACCGTATCCATCGCGGCCGATATCAGCGGGTTATTTAAATACAGATTTCTAGCGAAAAACGTTTTTGGAATAATTTCTGTGGGAACAATTTCAGAATATTGCGGCACCAATAAAATATCATCAAAAGTTAACGCCAACTCAAAGCTTGGTTTTGAATCCATAGTATTCCCCCTCGAAATTACAGTTCGAATTTTCTTAATTGTAGCTCTATTTATACCACGATTGATACAGAAGGTAATTGTCGGCTGACTGTTCCAAAAATTTAATTTCATCAGCATTTAGCGGTCGCACCCACTTAGCAGGACGGCCCATGATTAACGACTGCGGAGGAAATTTTTTGCCTTCAGTGACTAGGCTGCCGGCACCGACCACCGACTGCGCGCCGATCTCGACATCATCCATTAAGATCGAGCCCATACCAATTAAACAGCTGTTGCCTACTTTGCAACCATGTAAAATTACGTTGTGCCCAATAGTCACGCGGTCGCCAACAACGCACGCATATTTTCCGAAAGTGCCGTGTAAAATAGAACCGTCTTGAATATTCGATTCACGCCCAATGTGAATTGGCATCACATCACCACGAAGTGTGGTATTGAACCACACCGAAGATTTTGCTCCGATGACCACATCACCAATGATTTTGGCTCCGTCAGCTACAAAAACAGTATCATCTAAAGTTGGGGTTTTACCCCGGGCTGAAATTAATGACACAGTTACATCAAATACGCGTGGTGACGCTGCAAAGCTGCCGGGTTTTCATTTAAGCCCTTAGCAATCCCAACAATTTCAGCGCTCATTAATTTGGATTTATCGATATACGATTTTGTTGCATAAATAGGAATTTTTAAGTGAATACAAAGACTCATCACTTCGTCGGCTTTAAATTTCATGCTTTGATAAATCGGATGTTTCGCCATGTAAATTCGAACCAATTGGTGCACGCCTTTGATCTCAACAAATACGCAGCGCTCAATACCAATATCTAGACTAGCTAATAGTTTTTCTGAAAACGTGTGCAGTGATAATGGAACAGCTGAATGCGATGACTGTGTCAGTGCCGCACCGGCTTCAAGTTGATTGATCGCAACAGGCAGGACGTAATCACCCGTCTCATCTTTTAATATCAAAAATGGTCTAGCAGCTTCATTTGCTAAGGATAAACCGTAGGGCTTTAACAAAATTAATTCTTTATCATCAAAATCGACTCGCTCGTCTTGTGCTTTTAGAAATAAGAAATCGGGCTTAATCATTGGACTAATTCCCCGCGCATGTTGTTTGGAAACGCTTGTGTAATTTTAACCGGAACAGTTTGACCCACTAGGCTTTCCGAACCCAAAAAATGCACTGATTTATTCTGCGTACTACGCCCGTAAAGCTTACCTTGCTCGTTCATTTTTTCAACTAGCACATGCATAGTCTGTCCTTCGTATTTTTTCACCAAAGCAAAAGCCATTTTTTCATGGGCATCAAACAGTCGATTTAGGCGCTCATTTTTGATGGCCTCAGGTAAATGGCCATCCATCTTAGCAGCTTTCGTCAGCGGCCGCGACGAATACATATACGCGTAAATTGTTTCAAACTGCAGCTCTTCTACTAGGGAGACCGTCTGCAAAAATTCGTCTTCAGTTTCGCCAGGAAAACCCACTATGATATCAGAAGATAGAACTAAATTTGGAATCAGCGTTTTCATCGTCTTTATTTTATTTATATACTCTTCACGTGTGTAGCCGCGGTTCATAAGTTGTAAAATGCGGCTGCTACCGCTTTGAAATGGCAAGTGCACGTACTCGCAAATTTTACTTTGGTTATCAGCCATCACGCGCATTAGCTTTTCATTGAAATCTTTCGGGTGTGAAGTCGTGTAGCGAATGCGTTCAATATCTGTTTCTTTCGCAACTTTTTCTAGTAAGTCTGCAAAATCAGCTTCGTCCTCTGAATTGTAAGAATTAACATTCTGTCCAAGTAAAGTGACTTCTTTAGCACCGCGCTTAACTAAACTGCGAACGTCCAATAAAATATGTGACAGGGGTCGCGATTTTTCGCGGCCCCTGGTAAACGGAACAATGCAAAACGAACAAAAATTATCGCAGCCCTTCGTGATATTTACAAATGTCGATACACCCGGATTTCGTACCAAGGTTTCTATATGGTAAGGTGCCCGGTGTTCAACGCGCGCATTGATCACGCGCTCGTTTTTTAAATACACATCAGCAATTATCTGCGGAAGTAAATCGATCGTGTCCGTGCCAAAAACAAAGTCAATCATCGGCTGCGTTTTAATTAAATTTTCTTTTTCTTGTTGACCTACGCAGCCACCAACGCCAATTCGTAAATTTGGGTTTTTCTCTTTTAATTTTCTGTAGGATCCAACTTCCGAATAAACTTTATGAACGGGCTTTTCGCGGATCGAGCACGCATTGATAATAATAACAGTAGCTTCCTGCGGAGTTGGCACCACTGAAAAATTCGCCATTTCTAGTAAGCTGTACATGCGTTCGGTATCGTTCACATTCATCTGACAGCCATATGTCGAAATGTATACGCCGCGCCCAAGGCCAATATCCTGATTCATTTGCGGCCTAACCATAAAGATTTCTGCTGGGATTTGTGCGGATTGGTCGGTCAAAATTAAATCTTCACTCATATGGTTGTTTAGTTCCTAACAGTGCCTAACGGTCGTTTTTGATTGTTAACTGATGTCACTTTGAGTTATAGAAACAACTTGAATTTCAGTCAACACATGGTCATTTTCCAGGGAAATTAAGAATGAATTCGCGCAAAAAAGAGTCTAAAAAATGGAGTAACCTGCCACCAGAGTTCGCTAATCAAATAAAAACTGTGTTTGAAGACAACTTTCGCACACATCTGACTGAAAAAACTATACGGGTCGAGGGCCGCATCTATACCACCGAGATACTGCTGCGCGTTGGTGTGCACCGAAAAGGCGAGCTCCGCTTTCATAATTTTGAAGTTTCATTAGATCATTCGTCGCTATTACAGAACACAATCCCACAAATTCACTTAGCAGTAGATGCCATAGCAAGTTTAATGATCGAGTTTTTTGAAAATGAAGAAACCCATGAACTGCCTTATTTGTGGCGAGAAATCCCTTTTGAAAAGCAAAACATTTGGGTGCAGTTTACAACTGAAAATCCAGATCTTGAGAAAGAAGCTAATAAACTTTTAGGCATCACTGAAAATAGCCTTATTAATGATGACCCTGAAACTGATGAAGAGCTTTTGAATCTTGCTCCGCCAACGCCGCAAATGTTTAAAGGAAAAAAGAAAAAAGACGATTTGCACTAGCAAGAAAGCAATTACTTCCGTGAGCCCACCCCTTCGCTTGAGCCTGATGGCTTTGCCACGGCGCCGCTAGATAAAGATTCATATTTTTTCATTATAGAGATTATTTGCGGTCTTACGACCAAGCACGTTTGCAAAATATCATTTTTTATTCGTTCTGAATTCTTACGTGGTGAACCATTTCCATTTCTATAAATCATTTTGTTATGTGCCATATTTTTCTCGTCGCACAACCTAAGCGAATTCGTTACTAACTTCCGCAGCAATGCCGGTTTTGCTTTCACTAAGCTAAGGGCACTTTCAGTATAACGTTCATTATTTGTTTTCTCTTTACAACTTAATGTTGCTGATACGGAATTGGCAATGCAAATGGGTTTTGCAGTGTTCAAACAAAGGCGAAAATCTTTTTCGGTTTTTGCATCGGTACACGAACTTTCGAAACCAAATATCAATGGATTACACATGACTTGCGACGAGGCGCACTTGAATTTATTTGTCAGGAAAAACTCTCGTAGACCATCCTCAGCAGGCAATTCTACGGGTGCCTTGCAGACAGAACCCTGAATAATAAATCCTGCATAAAGACATGCTGAAAAAGTATCTTCATTTTTTTGCGTGCTGATTGAATAATTTTTAGTTTTCTTGTCATCATAAGGCGCTGTAACCGTTTTTGTACTCACAGCGGACGGCGACGGCGCAGGGACTTGAATAGTTATTTTTTGAAATATGGACTCCTGATTGTACATCATGTTACTTATCGAAGAATAAACGCCGTGCTTTCTCGCATCGGCAATCAATTCTGACTTCACTTCCATAAATTGCTTTTGCAATTTGAGATGTGCCGACAGGTTGCCGTTACCGCGTATGCGGTGCGCCTCGGCGATTAAATTTGAAAGCGCAGATGTTGCGTACTTAATATTACCTGTTTTCTTAAATAACAGGGCATTTTCTTGACTAGCACCCGTCCACGTTGCAGATGTACTCTCTGTAACGCGAATTGAATTTCTGAAATCAGTTTCTGAAGCTGCCTGACACGTCGATAGGAACAGTGATTGCCAAATGGGATTTATATCGAAAACAGGGTTTAGTGAAAGCAGTTCGGCATGTCCATTAAGACTAACTAAAAGCAATTGGACCTCGGTCATCAGTTGCTTTTGATCCTCTGGATTTAGCTTTACAAATCCTTCATCAATCCAAGCAGTCGCTTTTTCTTCAACCAGAACTGTCAGCGCTGACTGTTCTTCGAATTCAGCACTAGAAAAAATACCAAAAAAAATTATTAAAAAAAAGCCTACATACGTTTTCATATGTAGGCTTTTCGGTATTATCACAGTCATTGATTAACACACTTAAACTAAGGTCTGGTCTAGAAGTCCCCGTCATCATCCATTCCTGGCGCTTCGCCAATACCGCGGATTTCATCTGTGAACGATTGCACTTCTTCATCTGATTCGGACTCGTTTAGTGCAGATTCATCGATTTCTAGTTCCTGTATTACAGATAAGAAATCTTTTTCTGTTTTTAAATCCTTTTTAATTACTTCGACAAATTTGTCTGGATATCTAGCCATTAAATCTTCGACATACTTTTCTAATTTGCCATCGATTAGGATATGCTTACGCGTTTGAATTTTCTTCCACAAAAGTAAATAGTGGTAACGACAGTACCCGTCAACGTTCGAAATTTGGTCACAATCACGCACTTTGCAAAGTCTACGGCCTTCCGAATCGGTCAGATAAATTTCTTCATCTTTTTCTTCTGTTTCCGTATCTTCGATTTCTAGATCGTTAATATCAATGTCTTCTTCTTCAACGGCCTTAAGGTCTTCTTCGTATTCAGCAATTTCACTTTCGCCAAAATCATCGCCAACGATATCGTCTTCGAAGTCTTCTTCCTTCTTCTCGACCTTCTTACCTTTGTTTTTTGCCTTTGCGTCAACTTTTGGGGTTTTTGCCACTGGCTTTACAACTGGCTTTGGAACAACCACGCTATTTGCTTTTGCGTTATTTACGACAATAGTTTTTGTGTCCGTAGGCTTTTTGCCTTTTGCAACAACTGCTATTTTTTTATCTTTTAAAGGTTTTAAGTCTACTTTTTTAGCTACCGGCTTTACTTTTGGTGCTGAAGCTGCTTTTTTAGCTTTAACTTCAGGCTTTTTAGCCGGTTTTTTGTTATCTTTTTTAGCACTTTTTGATTTTACTGCTTGTTTTGATTTTGCCATATGAATTACCCTTGTTAGATTCAAAGCAAACTGTCAATAGCTATTTAAAATAAAAAATTATGTGATAGTGTTTTAATTTTCTACAGGAGATCACATGGAAAAAGTCGTTCTTGTTGCTGCAAGCAGAACACCCGTTGGAAGTTTTCAAGGATCGTTATCTTTGGTGCCTGCAACCCGGTTAGGATCTATGGCCATAAAATCAGTTTTAGAAAAATCAGGCATAGAGGCAAAAGAAATTGATGAAGTTATTTTTGGCCAAGTTTTAACAGCTGGAGTTGGTCAAGCCCCCGCACGGCAGGCTGCCCTTGGTGCTGGGTTAACGAATTCGACTCCGTGCTTAACAATCAACAAAGTCTGCGGATCTGGATTAAAAGCCGTTATGCTAGCCAGTGACTCCATTCGCTTAGGCACTAGCAAAATAGTTATTGCCGGCGGCCAAGAAAATATGTCGCTTGCACCACACTTACTAGAAAATTCTCGAACTGGATTTCGCATGGGGTCTGTTGGCCTAGTAGATTCGATGATTAAGGATGGCCTGTGGGACCCATACAACAATTTTCATATGGGAAATGCCGCCGAGCTTTGTTCTAAAGAATTTTCTTTCACGCGCGAAGCGCAAGATCTTTTTGCAATCGACTCTTACAAAAAAGCACAGAAAGCTATTGC
>JANPNP010000155.1:0-10431 GCA_031427535.1 Bdellovibrionales bacterium
AATAAGTTTTGGGGTTAGTACGCCCCGAAATTTTGGAAGTTGGTGGCTTGTCATGGCTAAAAAACAACGACCGTGTCGCCGTGTATTTCCCCATGAGCTACGGTTTAGGTGGCTACACGCTTTTGATAAATAAGACCGAACTTGAACACGTCGATATTCCGGTAGAAAAGGCCATGAGCTTAGCCCTAACGGCGTGGATTAAAACGGATTCATCTGGGAAAGGTCCCAATGCGAACTAAAACTACGCAGGAAAAAGCCCTTGATATAAATATGGATCCACTTTTCTATGGGTCGTTTGCAGAAATTGGTGCCGGCCAAGAAGTGGCCCGCCAGTTTTTTCAAGCAGGGCGCGCGTCGCAAACAATTGCATTAACTATCTCGGCTTACGACATGACCTTTAGTGATATTATTTACGGTAAGGAAAAAACAGGTCGCTATGTGTGTAAGCCACGCTTGGAAAAAATGCTGGATAAAGAATATTCAAAGGTGGTTACGCGCCTTACCGATGAGCGCGGCGATAAAACCTGTTTTTTTAGCTTTGCTGACACTGTTTCAACTGGAACGAAAAACCATGGCTGGTTGGGCGTTCGCTTTCAGGCCAAACCAAAGGGTGATGCGCAAACCGTTTTGTTTCACGTGCGTCTGCTCGACAAACATCGACTGCAGCAACAAGAAACTTTAAGTCGCCTTGGGGTAAACTTAATGTATTCGTGCTTTTACGAACGTAAAAATGCCGATGATTTCTTAGCTGGGCTGTTTGATCAAATTAAAGAAGATTCCATTGCGATTGATATCATTGAATTTTCAGGGGACGAGTTTAAAAAGTATGATCCTATTTTATTTAACTTGAAGTTAGTTCACTTAGGTTGGGCCGAAGCTATCCTTGTCGATGCCCAGGGTCAGCTGCATAACCCCGGAGACTACTTATTTGATAAGCCTATGCTAATCCAACGTGGCGCTTATAATCCAGTAACCAACACCCATTTAGACATTTTTAAGCGTGGCTTAGAGCACTTTCAAAAAGAATTTAATTTGAAAGCCAGCGACGTGTTGGGGTTTTTTGAATTTATTTTAGATAATCGCCTTAAAGGAAGTAAGGTTACCCCTGAAGACGCACTTCACCGTGTGCAAATGATTAATGCTTTGGGAATACCCGCTTTGATTACTCGGTTTACGCTGTTCTACCAAGTTAAAGAATTCGTTCGTTTAAGTACATCAAAACCGCTTGGTATAGTTATAAGTGCCGCTTACTTAGAAAAATTATTTGATGTTAATTTCTATCTTGATCTGCGCGGCAGCCTACTTGAAGGCCTTGGTAAGCTACTGGGTCGCTTTTCTAGGGTTTATATTTACCCCCATAAAACGAATCAGATCTGTCTATTAACTAAAAGCTTTTTTCCAAAGCCCGAGGTTAAACATATCTACAACCATTTTATCGAGAATAAAAATATACAAGACATTGCTGGCTGTGACGAAATCAGCGAATATATTCATTCCGACGACGTGAATAAGCTGATTAAAAAGAACGATAAGTCGTGGAAGAAACTTGTTCCCGAGAAAATTCATACGCTGGTATAATATTTTGTTATTGTTAGCATCACCGCTTTAACACCAGCTTCTGTGGCCATTCTGACTACTTTTTCACAATAAAATCTTGGCTAGCTTGCTGCACTATCATAAAGCACAGCTAAAAAAACCATTCAACTGGTGTCTTTTCGCCAGCGAAAAGACGGTCGCATAACTTTCAGTTATCAGACGAATAGAATTGATTGAATGGTCGGCTTACAAAAATTGTTCTAGTTTGCAAACAACTTTTGAAAGGAGATTGCAAGTGGATCTACCAAAAAAATTAAAACAAATAATTCTAACCACTGCTATTCTTCTTTTGTCAGCGTCATTAGCGGCGCAGGAAATAACGACTCAGTCCAACGAAAAAATTGGAACTGTAACAGCACAACTTTCAGATATCCAAAACATGGTGTCTACTGATTTAAAACCGGCTGAAGTTATCGATAAGAAATTTTCAATCTTAGCCATTGTCGGATTTTCACAAAAGATAGCAGTCGACGAACGCAGCGACCGCGAAAGTGGTACTGATTTACTTATCGCCCCTAGTTACAAAATTTCAGATACATTAACTTTGGCCGCTAAGACCATACTGTCAAAAAGTAATGCCGGCCCGCAAGATACGACTTTGTCCAATTCGACATTGGCCCTTTCAACTAAAGGCGTGCAACTGACTCCAGAGATTCTGTCATTACACTCAGTGGGAATAGTGGCTCCAACAAATAAAGAATCTCAGAAAAGCGACCGATTACAAACAAGCGTAAGCATGAGTAACGGGTTACGGCTGCAGTTAGCGTTTGCAAAAATTGACTACAGACTTGGTTTATCTAAAAACATTCATGAATTTACCCAGAACGCCGAAGGCATAGCGAACGTTGAATATAGATTGGCGCAAACTGTAGATATAACTATTCCGGTCACTGAAAAATTCTCATTAACTTCCACTGCAGTTTACCGCCAGGGCTGGACCTACCGTGGTTTTCAGCGTTTTGCCTTTGAGTGGCATAACGATCTGAATTTAGATGTCACTGCAAATTTGGCTGTAAACGTGGGCATTTCTAATGACGGAGCAGCACTAAAAGCAAATGGTGTTGATTCTAACATCAGCGCTTATAGCCCCAATTCTTCAGTGACCCGCGCTGGCCTTAGCTACACCTACTAATTCTATAAATTATTTTTACATTTTTAATTTAAAACACTTTAAACAAAGAGGTCTTTATGAAAACAGCAACATACTCAAACCAGGGAATAGGAATCGTACTCATAGCACTTAGCTTTTTAGCTTTGGCTTCATGCACGAAAGAAATTCCATATAAGCTCTTACCCAGCGCACAGAAGGATCAAAATGTCGAAAAAAAGTTTTTCGACGAGGAAGCTGAATTTTTGTATTCTTCATCACAGCAGAATTCAAGTATGTCTGCTGAAAGTGGTTTTCCATTCATTTCCAGTGAAAACAAACGAGTTAAGTTGCAGGTATCAAAAGACAGCTTGCGGATCGTAGATATCGAGCGTGACAACCGTTTTGCGTCAAACGATGCCAACAATAAACTTGTATTAGAAATACCCATCGAGCATTTACAGTACGATTGTGCGAAAGACCGCTATGGAGAATGTACCAACACCGAAGTCGCAAACGATGATGTACCGTGGATGAATAGAAATATCGTAAAAATAAAATTTGATGAAATGAAGTCCGCAGAGCTTGAGCTATTGCCTATTTTGGATAGTGCGACAATCGGCGAAAACTGTTTTGAAAACGTTTCTTCACGAATTAAAAAAGCTGATGTCAATGCCGAAGCTATCAATTTTCAGATTGAGCGAACATTTAAAACAAACATAAATTGCTTAGGTGACATCAAGTCATTGGCAGATGCGACAGTAACTGCGGTTTACCATTACTCTTTAGTGCGTACGGATAAAGTTTTATCAAAAGATTTTAAAACCATTAGCTACCCAGTAGGCTCAGCAGACGAACAAACATTCGGGTTCTTTTCAACGGTACGAACTATTTTAGATGTTGATAATAACAATACCAGCACCAGCCAAAAGCAAATCATGAATCATTGGAATCCTAATCGTGAGGAAATCGTTTACCATTTAAGCGATGAATTCAATAAGCCCGAGAACAAACTTATTAAGGATTTAACGTATCTTACAGTTGGAAATTTAAACCGAGGACTAGAAACAGCTGGAATAAGTTTTAAAATTAATTTAAAAGACCCATCAGGGAAAGTGCCTGGTGATATTCGAAATAGCATGATTGTGCTTGTCGAAGACCCAGTAGCAACAAGTGTTATTGGCTACGGACCACAAACTGAAGATCCTGTAACTGGCGAAATTGTGTCGGCACGAACCGTTATGTTCTTAGGTACGATCAAGAAATTTGTAAAGTACACTTATGACGAAATCATTCGTGAAAAACGCGAACAAGCACAAAGCGAGAAAGCAGTATCTACGCTGAAATTGTCTGATACATTGACCAAGCAAGTGCAATCATTAAAAAAGCACAGCAAAGTTTTCGATGCTATAACGCTAAAGCAACCACATGCGATCCGCGCTGGCAAACCCAGCGTAGCCAGAAACACTGCTAGTTCAATTGTTTCAACAGCTAAAGTTTCTCAGATTAAAAAACATTTGAAAAATTATGTTGCAGTAAAGAATGCTCAGTTTTCAGGTGGCGATACAGCAGCTGCCAAATTAAAAGCAAAAATGCAGTACTTGCAGCACTCGAAAAACTGCGCTTTCGCACCATCTGTGGAAGGTGTATCTGGCAAAGTTAGCAAAGAATTGCTATCGCAGTTTCCTCCCGATGCAAAGCCATGGGATCAGCTAAGCAACCAGGAAAAGGATGCGGCCATTGCTTTGATCTTGCCACAGATTTGGATTCCAACATTAATTCATGAGCTGGGTCACAACTTAGGCTTACGACATAATTTTGCGGCTTCAGAAGATAAAAAGAACTTTTTATCAGAAGATGAACTGGTACAAGAAAAAGTCGATCACCTAATTCCGTTTAGCTCGGTCATGGACTACGGCAATGACTTAAAAGCTTTACCCGTTTTAGGAAAATACGACATAGCTGCTTTGAAATTTGCGTACCTTCGCCAAGTTGAAGTTATTGGAAAAGATGGAGCAACTAAAAATGTAGCCGTAACGGACACCTTAGAAAGCATGAAAATAGATTTAACACGAAGCGAACAGACTTTAAAAGAATATATGTTTTGTACAGACGAACACGTAGGTATCAACGCCGGCTGTAAACGTTTTGATTTAGGAACTTCGTACACAGAAATTGTACAAAACTTAATTGCAGATTACGAAAATGCCTACGCAAATCGTAACTTACGTGCAGGACGCGCCAGCATGAGCTTGGTCGATGACTTAACGTATGCTAATCGCATCAACCAAATCTTTGAAGAATTACGAATCATGCTAGAGGTTAAAGAGCGGATTAAATACCGTTTTAATTTAGCGGACACGGCGCCTGAATGGGAAAGTATAGAATTCTTAGCCGATCTAAAAGGCGCAGCATTTATCGGTGGAAATTTCTTAGCTCGTGTTGTCTTGGTACCGGATGCAACCTGTGCCGTAGCGCTTGCTGAAAAACCACTTGAAGTGATCGCTGTCGAACGACTAGAAGTTCTAAGCCCTGATGCTATCTCGTGTTTCAAGGTCGAGATGAATCCTAAGTATGTCGTAGTTGCCCAGGGTGGAAAGTTGTTTAACTCGAAAAAAGATCCAGAAAGCACAAATGCTTACGCTGATCAAATCGATGTGCGTGGTATTTGGTTAGATAAGGTTCAAGCTATCAGAAACTTAGTAAATCGAGAAATCGGTGTACCAAGCATGGATGAAAATTCTGATAGCTTTTTGAATGTGTCAGAACTTCGTAGTGCAATTTTAGGAATGGTAGATGGTTTAACAAACAATAATGTGGTTGACGTTGTTCCTTTTACGTTAGCAGACGGCTCAACGGTAGCGTTCGAAATAGGCTACGATTTGGGTGAATCACAAGTGATCAAGAAACCACTTCTACTTTCTTTGGTCAGACCATCGGTTGTAGGAATGGTTGCTAATTTACTGGGTGTTAATGCCGCTGGCACTACACCGCTTCAGCAAACGATTTTAAAAACTGTCGCGACTGAAGCGTTAGATGCAACACGTACTCATGAAGACGATAAAGTTATCGCAGCAAAGTACAGTGTTTATAAAACAAGTCGTCTCAGCGACTTGAACACAGGCAAAGACGTGCTAAAAAAAGTAGTTGGATCTGATATGTTTATGGCGATCAGTACAAATACGTTGGCCATTGAAACGATAAAGAATTTAAAAGTTAGCGAAACCTTAGCGAAGCTAGCGCCTGAAAAAATTGAAGAAATTTTAAAGGCAAAAATTGCGACCAAGCGTATGCCAGTAACAGCAACCGCTGACGAAAAAGCTGTGTGGGCATTATCCGCTGAAACAATTGATGCTTATGTTGCCGGATTAATTAAGCCTACCGCGTTCTATACACAACTGCTGCAGGCGATGCCTTTAGCAAAATAAGTGTTAAATACAATATGAAGTAAAAGGCGGCTGCGTGAAAACGTGGTCGTTTTTTTTGGAGTTTACAAAAATTATTCTTATTAATTTCTTGAGGCAGTTTAGGCCAAAAGCCTTCTGGATTTTGATGCGTAGCCCTTACTTCTGATCAGGTTTTTGACCCATCGCCCGCACATCACTGACCTGATACGGCTTTATTAAACGCTGTGTGCAGTGTTCTGTTGGTGATTAGGTAAAGCTAAGAAGCTATTGCTACCCAAAGCCTTCTCACTACGAAGTACTAAGTGAATAGAATTATTTTTTATTAGCGGGCGCTTTAATTTTATTTTTTATAAAGCAAAGCTCCACCGAAGAACTTTTTTGGTTGATTTGCGAACGGTGTTAATTGCTTGGCTTTTTTCATCTAAGTAATTAACTATTAAAAAGGCATGAAAAATGCTTCCTAAAAACTAATCACCATAATCCAATTTTCGCACTGTTATTACTTAAGACTTTATACAAACGCCTATGATCAGGCATAGTAATTGATTGACTTGTTATGAGTCTGATGACTATAAGTAGCAGAGGAGAAAATATGGAAATTGTCAATGAACGCCAAATTAAAGGCATTTATAAAAGCCATGACCAACAAAAATTTAATGGCTCACACTACACCCCTACTACCCTTGCTCATTTTGTTGCCTCGCGGATGCTTTTTAATTTTAATACCACTGATCGCACAACTTGTTCCATATTTGATCCCGCTGTTGGAGATGGAGAACTTCTATTTTCTTTGGCAGAAATATTAATTTCTAGAGGGTTAAAAGTAATTGAAATTTATGGCTTTGATATTGACCCTGTTGCTGTCAGTGCCGCAACAGAAAGAATTAGCCAACTTGGAAGCTTAGTCAAAATACACATTTTGGAAAAAGACTTCACAGCAGAAGCTTCTTCCAGCATGGATTCATATAGCAGCAGAATGAATCTTAAATTTGATCTGATCATAGCAAATCCGCCCTATGTACGAACTCAATCCCTTGGCGCTAAAAGCGCATCTAAGCTCAGTTCTGATTTCTCTTTAGAAGGAAGAATTGATTTGTATTACGTTTTTCTTTTGGGCATCAAAAAATTTATGCATAAGGACACTATTGCAGGCTTCATTGTTTCCAACAGATTTATGACTACTAAGTCTGGTTCCTCGGTTCGCAAAGGCTTACTGGAGTCTTATCATTTGGATGAAGTCTGGGACTTGGGCGACACCAGACTTTTTAGCGCAGCTGTACTCCCGGCAGTTATTATTTTCTCAGATAAAAAAGACGATCAAATAAATTATCCAGCATTCACATCAATATACTCAACAAAAACATTTGATGAGACAAATAATAAAAACTCTGCCTTTGAAGCAGTTTTAAGTGGAAATGGTTTTTATTCATTTGGCAGTGAAAATATTTTTGAAGTCAAAACAGGAAATCTTTTAATTACTGACAATTCAACAGATATCTGGCGAGTGTCTAATGAAAAATCTGATGACTGGCTTGCAAAAGTTGAAGAGCATACTGAAAGTTTGTTCTCAGATATTGGAAAAATTAGAGTCGGAGTAAAAACAACTGCTGATAAAGTATTTATTCCGAAAAAATGGACCACACTGCCTGCTGACCTTCAGCCAGAGTCTGACGTTTTAAAGCCGCTAATTACCCATCATTTTGCACGCAGATTTAAACAACTTGAAGGAAATGATCGAAAAATACTATATCCGCATATATCTATTGATGGAAAAAAACATACTATTAATCTGAAGAACTTCCCAAACGCGGAAGCATACTTAAATTCATATAAAGAACTACTGGCGGGGCGCGAGTACCTAATTCAAGGTGGCAGACAGTGGTTTGAAATTTGGGTTCCGCATGATCCAGCTTTATGGGAAAAACCTAAAATAGTATTTCGTGATATCTCCGATAAACCAACTTTTTGGATGGACAAAAGCGGCGCTATTGTGAATGGTGATTGCTATTGGATTACAGCTGGAGCAGGAATTGCTGAAGACTTGCTTTGGATTGCCTTAGCTGTTGCTAACTCTACTTTCATTGAATTATTCTACGATCAAAAATTTAATAACAAACTTTACGCTGGCCGCAGAAGATTTATGACTCAATATGTAGAACAGTTTCCTATTCCAAAAATGAATGTAGCTCAAAAAGACAAATTGATAATGCTCACAAAAAAAATCTACAATGCATTGCCTGGTGATATTTCAAATGATGAAAAAGCTTTGGATAGGTTAGTTTGGGAAAGCTTCGGATTTTAATTATTAAAAAAATTTTTTGGCAAAGATATCTGGATTTTTTTATTCAATACTTTGCCAGAAAATAATGTAAATTTACTAAAAAAATCCAGTCCTGTAGATAGCGCAAAATTAATTATCTTAATTTTCTCTCCAACTTGTTTGGCTTCAAAAACTGCATATCTAACATCGCAATGCTTAATGACAATATCATCTATTTTTAAAAATCCCTTGTCGCTATTCGGAAGAACAAGCCCAAGATCAATTGTCGGCGACATTTGCAATTTAACTTCTAACAGCTGATTTAGCACATCAGGAAACTTACCGTTGTCGTTAAACTTTGAATACCCTAAAGCATTACAAACCATAGAATGAAGAATGGCTCCTCTGTTTCTATCTTGATCTTTTGCTAATGCAACAAACTCTTTGCCAATAAGCGGTTTAAGCTTTGACGCAATTACAGAAATGGGAAGTAAGTTAGTTTTTCCTGGCATAGCTGACGGAGAATTATTCGCAATAGATGCCTTTATTGGAATTACGGATTTTAAATTCGTCGTATCATCTTTTGAAAAAACATCAGGAAATGAGATCAAAGAATTAAACTTTGCTTGATACTTTCGAGTAAGAGTACCTGTAGTGTCTAATTTTGCAAGCTCTTGCCCGCTGATCACTTTTACTTTAACTATCGCATCGGCCTGCGAAACCTGGATTAATACATATCGTCGTGTAGCAGATACTTCTTCATTCCAAATTTGTAAGTTATTCGATTTTTGCACATAAGTGTCAAAATTTTGCCCTAGAAATCTTGGCTGACATTTTTTGAAGGATTTTGGAACGTCATAACCAAGCGCACTACAGACCGCACTCTTAACAACTTTAGATCGTGTTCTATTAGGCAAACCCTTTGTTGAAATTCCTACTAACTGTAATTTTAAAAGAAAATGCAGTTCTTCATCTGTCAGAAATTTGCTGTCGTCTATTTCCAATGAATCATAGATAGTAATTTTAGACTTTAGAGTGAGATTTTTCTTTTTTATTGCAGACTTCATGCTTTGTTCTGCTTTGCCTGAGTTAATAAAGAGGGAACTGTTACCTTCAAAGCAGTTGCTATAACCTCAAGCGTACTTAAAGATATATTTCTTTCTGAGCGTTCTACTGATCCAACATATGTCCTGTGCAGCCCACACAAATCCGCAAGTTCTTCTTGAGACAGGCCAAGTTTCGACCTATGGTTTCGGATATTTTCAGAAAGTATTTTTCTCAGATTGCTCTCTTTTAACATCAGTTCTCCCGCTTAATTATCTCGGGTTGATGTCTTTAGGTCTACAGACTATAAGTAGCAAACAAGACCTCAGGTTTGCATATTTTCCTCTATTTCGGTTCGCTCCAAAGTTCATTTGAATTTTAAACACACCCCTAGGCTTCGTGCCCACACTACCCGACAGTTTTCAACCACTGAATCATCATTTGCACGGGTTGGCCGCTACCACCCGCCTGCGAAAAAGCACCGGTCGTTTTATCAGTCCAAGCATAAATATCTAAGTGCGCCCATTTTTTTCCGGCCGTGAATTTTTCTAGGAACAAGGCAGCCGTGATCGCACCGCCAAAACCATCAGCCGAATTTTTAAAGTCAGCAAAATTTGAATTTAATGAACTGAAATATTTTCCGACCAATGGAATTCTCCAGGCATGATCGCCCGCAGCTTGCCCGGCGCTACAGATCTGTTCCGCTAACTGATCGTTGTTTGAAAAAATTCCAGCGACTTCGGCGCCTAATGCCACTTTGATGGCACCAGTAAGCGTTGCAATATCAACTAATATTTCAGGTTCGTCTTTACCCTTTTGCGTGACCGCAACATCCATCACGTCAGCCAGTACCAAACGGCCTTCGGCATCGGTATTATCAATTTCTACAACGTAACCCGCGCGCGATGTATACAAATCACTTGGCCGCA
The DNA here is from genome assembly GCA_031427535.1 of Bdellovibrionales bacterium. GTDB lineage: Bacteria > Bdellovibrionota > Bdellovibrionia > Bdellovibrionales > Bdellovibrionaceae > Pseudobdellovibrio. Next base: position 10,324 of record JANPNP010000155.1, read on the forward strand.
TGGAACTTGCGTCCACCGAATTTTCAGCCATTGCTAAATAAAAATCGCACGGTCTAGTAAAATTTGAATTTGCTACCCAATGCGCAATAGCTAAGACAGCGGCCGAGC
>JANPNP010000156.1:0-2978 GCA_031427535.1 Bdellovibrionales bacterium
ACCAATCACATCACAAAATTCCTTCGCTGGTAGGGGCTAACACCCTGGTCTCCAGCTGCGCGCGCAAAAAATGTGCGAGCAAAATTAGCAAAGAAGTCACCTGCTGCGGAACTGATTCTTAAAAACAACGCAGCTTTTTTAAAGCTTTCTTAACTTTTATTTTAAGCTACCCTTTGAGTTAAACAAATTTCTACTGCGGTAGATGGAGGAAAAATGAAAGTGCAAATCATTCTGATTTCATTCCTAGCAAGTTTAGTTCTAAGTTCATGCGCAACCAATAAAAATAAGGCTGAAAAAATTGATACTAAAGTCGATAACTCGACAGTTTTAAATGGCGAAACCAAACTGGGCATTAAAAACGGCAACATGGTCGTGCAGCGTAAAGTCGAAATGAATGAAGAGCTGCGAAAGATTCAATACGAAGTTTACGAGCTTGAAGACCGCGTCTACGGTAACCGCAAGTATGGCTCCCTGGGGCTGTACGGGGTGCTACGCGAATGCAAAATGCAGTTATCTGACCCACGTAACGGTGGCGACGGCAAAATGATCTGGACCGAGCCCTTAGAGCGTATAACTGACAAAGAAGACGATATGACAATTGGCCTAGACGAAGAAAAGAAATTAGTGGGTATTTCCGAAGAATTTCTTCACGACCGCATCGTGCGCTTTAAGGGTTACAAAAATTTATTAAACAAGCGCCAAGACGAATACGAAGAAAAAGCAGCTATTTGTAATACGGACTTAACATCGAAAAAAGCACGAGCGCAGAAGCCAAAAGAATAAATGAGTTTAAGCAAACAACTGCGAACCTTTTTAGTCGAACTAACTGATTTGAAAAAATTAGACGAATGCGTTTCGCGGAAAAACCGTGAGACACATCCGATTGTGTCTTTCACAAGCGTTCCCCAACGGCTTGAGCTTATCAAAGGAACCCTGGTAAGCCTTCTAAAGCAATCTGTTCCGCCAAAAGAAATTCACATAAACTTAGGTGAAAATCTTTTTAAAACAAAAGCCCTTCCCAAGTTTTTGCGCGATTTAAAAACTGTAAAGATCTTTTGGATCGAAAAAGATTGTGGCCCAGCAACAAAATATTTGCCAACGCTTGAACGCTTCGAAAATGCAGACCAATTGCTGATCATATGCGACGACGACATGTACTATTCAAAAAATTTATTAAAATGCCTGATCGCAGCAGATAAAGAAGGCGGAAGCAAAAGTTGCTACTGCATCAATGGTCTTAGACTTCCTGCAGATTTTAAGTCTGAATCGCGGCCATCCGACAAGGCAATTAAAAGTGGAATGAAAAAAGTTGCAATTGTCGAGGGTTGCGGTGGTTACTCGCTACGACCCAAATTTGTTGATATCAAGGCGCTGAAAAATAAAGATGGCGCTCCTGCACGTGCTTACTATGACGATGATTTCTGGCTAAGCGGACATCTTAGCCGGCGACATATCGAAAAATTCCAAATCGTGGCCGGTCGGCGCAAGTCATTGGCGAATACTATTGCATCAGCAATTACGGGTGACCGCGCCCAGTTACAAACTGATTTGATGGCCTTTTTCAAAAATGACTGGGCCCCCGATGAGATCGAGCCCCCCAGTGAAAACCAAATTAATTTTTACTGACGATGACGATTGAATTCTGGTTGGATGTGGCATCCCACTTTATAATTACTAAGTAACTTCGCCGTAGGTAGTAAAGAAAAAAGTCAGGGGAAGTCTATTCCCCTGACCAAAGAAATTAGTTCTTTAAAGAGTCTTTTACAGATTCAACAGCTGAATCTTTTTGTGTTTCGAAACGGCGAAAAATATTTTTAAGTTTTTCTGAATATGTTTCTTTTTCGTTTCCGTACTTTTGCTGAATTAAGCCGCCAATAGCTGTCATGTCGCCCTTGGTTTGCGTTAATTCATCGTCTGTTAGTTGACCCCATGCCTTTTGCACTTCGCCTTTAATCTCTAACCATTTACCATTTATAGTATTTTCATTTACAGACATTTAAATCTCCTTTGTGAATGCGTTTTTACAGTTACCTAGTTATTACTTAGTTAATTCGTTTTTAACTTCTGTTCCTGTAGTTCCTGCTTTGTCCATCATGTTCTGGCCCTTGTGCTTCATTTTTTTGCCAGCACATTCCATTTTACCATTAACCATTTCGCAGGTTTTATCTTTGGCAGAACGATAACCTTTTTTAATTGAATCGCCGGCCTTGTTCGCGCTAGTTTCGATTTTTTCAGTTACAGTCTCTTCAGCGTGAGCTGAAAAACCTAATCCCAAAGCCAAAACGCTAGCCAATAATACGATTTGTTTTTTCATCTTATCTCCTGTTGTTGAATGTTAAATACAAGTTTTCAAGCCCTTAGGGTAAATTTGGCTTTTTGCCAGTCACTAAAGAGATGATGAATGAAATCACCGCTAAAGCTAAAAATACATAAAGTAGTATTTTGCCAATTTCCATTGAAAGACCAGCGACGCCGTTAGCACCAAGAACGATGGCAACTAGGGCTAGAACGAAGAAAGCAATTGCAGCACGAATCATATAATATCCTTTGTTAAGAGTTTTTGCTTGTGTAACTTAGTTAGCACAACAACCCTGTGGCTTAACAAGAAGTAAATAAAATTTTGCCCCATTGTAAAAATCTTTTAACATCCCAACCTAAATTTTTCTTAACTAATGCATATTATTTTTTCGAAGTTCGACACGAATTTCAACCACTTCATCCAGTGAAAAATGATAGGGTTTACCACACATTTGACAGGTAATTTCGGGCTGCTCTTTTTTGTCGATCATGTCTTGCAGATCGGCCTCGCCTAATACCTCAAGTGCGGCGATAACACGGTCTTTCGTACAGGGACAAAAATATTTGGCCACGTGTGGATGATCTAAATTTGTAAATTCCATTCCGTCTAAATACGGTTTTACTAAATCGATGGTTGTGCCGCCATCACGCAGTATGCTTGAAATATTCGGGTTTTTAGT
>JANPNP010000157.1:0-3991 GCA_031427535.1 Bdellovibrionales bacterium
CGAGCTTGTTGTGGTAGACCACCTTGGCCAGGCCTTCCACACGCGAGGCCAGCGTTTTCTTGCGGTCCTGGTCAAAGAAGAACTTGGCATCGGTCGAAAGATGCCACAGCAGATATGATGGCTTCAGTAACAACGGCCAAGCAAGCAATGCCAGACGCTGCAAAGGTCATAGAGAATTTTGCTAATGAAACAAAGAATGCAGAGAAAACCGCCGATGCGTTTAAAGGTGAAGTGACTTCTGCGGCTGCGCAAGCCGATGAAAAACTATTAGCTGCCAGTAAAGAAGTAATCAGTGTTTCATCGACTCTTGCAGATGAGGGATCGGTTCCATTTTCTCAGACCATGGCGGCATTTAGCGCAGTTAATGGTTTAATTGAAACGTACGTGAATTCGACCAAAAAATCTTGCACCGGTAATGCAGAGCGAACCGGATTTCTTTGCATGGAAAACACAAGCCCTGGAATGCAAAATGCAAAAATTGTAATGGATGTTGCAGGACCCAGTCTTGCATTAATAAATTCAGCACAAAAATCTTGTTCTACAACGGCAAAAATAACCCGTCTAATCGGGAACGGACTTATGATCGCCAAAGGTGTTTGCGTAGGATCAAAAGCGCTATGTGATATGACGTGTTCGACTGCGGTAACGCAATTGAAGGCAATAGCTTCCGCGATTCAAACTAAAATTCCCGCAGCGATAACTGCTGATGCAGCAAGTGGTGCTGCATGCACATATTGTAGCGCCGAAATTGCCGCTAAAGTACAAGCTTCCCATACTTTACTAGCTAAACTAATGGCGCCAGTAGCAAATGAAATTACACCCTCAGCTGGCACATCACCGGGACTAGTCAAGAAATGCGAAAGTCATATGAAAGACATTGCATTATTAGGCCTAAATATCTTAGGTACTATGCAAGCGCAAAAAGGCGCAAAGGCGTGTGCCGAAAAATTAAAAGCGGGCGATGGTACAACAACTGCCGATTACTGTGCGCAAGCCGCTAACTCGGTATCAAGTTATTGCAAATGTCAGAAAGACAACACCCAGTTAGGTTGTTCCGGCCACATTGTTGCGAATACAGGTTCGACAAATACTAATGATGGCAAATCTAGTGACAGTCGTTTAAATAACGGCGGTGTAAGCGGTTTTGCTGGGCCTGGTGTCGGCGGCGCGAAAATGGATTTAGGTGCAGTGAAATCTCCGATTATGACTGGCACCAGCATTGGCGGCGGTAACGATCCATCGTTGGCAAAAGATGCAGCTACGGCTGGGAAAATGGGTGGCGCAGCTTCTGCCGCTGGCGGTGGTGCGGGTGCAGCCGGTGGAAAAAATGCTGAGCTTGGTGGCGCTGAAGGTACTGAGAAAAAGAAGTGGAGCTTTGGTGCATTCACTAGCGGTTTTGGTGGTGGATCTTCTGGAAATGGCAAAGGGGCTGCGGACGGTACAGGTCGACTTGGACAAAAAGATTTAAATGCACAACGCAAAATTGCATCCGAACAATTTCGTGCCGAAGTTTCGGAAGCATCTGGCAGATCAAATTGGGAAAAAGTGCGTTCGAGTTATGTTAGAAAATCATCTTCGCTTTTAGGAAGATAATTTTTGTAAGTGAACTGGGGGATCTATGGGGATTTATATTAAAAACGTATTCATTTCGGTAACGGTGTTATCTTTTCTTACGCCAGTTGCGAATGCACAAACTGCTCCCCACCCGGGTGTAAAAAATTGTCCGCAAATTGCTGGGCCCAGCGGACCAACTGCAGATCATCAATGTGAGAATGCCTACAAAGCAAAATTAGATGCCTACAATGCAGAACAAGCGCAAATTGCTGCTGCTGAAGCTGCAAAAAAATCGGCAGCATCATCGACGCAGTTATTAAGTCAGATCGAACAACAAAATTTAGCCGGACAAAGTAAACAGCAAAACTACCAAACAGCTTTTCAAATTGCATCAACCGTCGCTGCAATGAAGTTTTATGCCACCTGTTCAAAAGGATGCGCTTGGCCATACATGGCTGCCAGCATCGCCGCTAGCGTCGCGGCCTCACAGTCAGGCAAGCAAGCTGGCAATCATAACGCCATGGCATTAAGCGCGTGCGGCTCCTATAACCAAATTGCATCAGCTGGAAAACCCTGTGCTGCGCCGATTACACCAACAAATCCAAATAATCCGTCTTTTCCGAATCAAGAAATTGATCCATTAACTGGAATGTGTCGAGCGTCGGCACCACCTAGTTGCACAACAACTCGGGCTGCTCTTCTTGCCGATAAATCTTTTGATCAGAAACTGTTAAAACCGGGCGTGTCAGGATTTCCAGGCGTTGGGAATGATTACAAAGTAAATCCAGACGGAACAATAACCTTGAAGGATGGCAAAATATTAAAGGCATCGGACTTTGCGGATGAAAAATCCATGATCGCAGCCGGAATGTCACCGCAAGATGCAGCACTAGCCGCAACGGCCGCATTTGGAAAAGACGGGTTTTTAGCAAAGTTAAACAAAAACTTAGCTGACGATTTAAAAAAATCAAAGGTCGACTTCGGAGCTTTCGGCGCAGGTGATGGCGCAGCAATTACCGTAAAAACAGGTGGAGGCGCCGAGGCCGGAGCTTTAGGATCAAAAGATGTTGAAGGTTCTCGAAAGCGTATGCTGGCTTCCGATGAAGGCTTAGTAAAAGATTTTAATGGCGATGCCATCGGAATTTCTAACGATGATATTTTTCGGATGATGAATAAGCGATACATCTTAAAATCTGCCCAAGACACGTTTCTAGGGCAGTAATAACTATTTAATTAATTGATCTGCGAAGGCAATGCAGTTTTTTAACTGCACGTTATCATTGATAACAGCCGTTTTTCCAACGCAATTAAATCCAACTAGATTTTTCGAATCAATAGCCTGCGCATTTGAAACAAGTGATCCCTGAATTAAATTACTAGGGTCGTACGTGTTAATAAACTGCAGCAAATCTTTCTGGTGCGGCAATTGCTTCAACATGTGCTGAGTCGCCAATAACAAATCGTCTTTATTTCCTGTTTCAAACCACGTGCACTTTAATTCAAAGATATTTAAGCGATGTAAAAACGGAAATAGAATGTCATAAAGAATGTTCTGTTCAGTATCTTCTTTAATGTGCGAAAGAACTTCCCAAGATAAAATACAGCCCCCAATATAATGCCACGGGATTAGTTTTTCATCCGTTGAAGTTTTTCCGATATGTTTCACTGACTTATCTTGATCACACCAAATTGCACCGAATGTTTTACCTGCCTGCGGATGTTTCATAACTGCTAACGTAGCAAGCGCTTTCGTACGCGTATGCTGCTCTAACAATTCAAGCATGTAATCTTTGTTTTCAGAAAAATACACTTCATCTGCGTTCATCAGCAAAATAGGCTGACCCGTCGTCATCAACGATTGCGCTTTTTTTAAAGCACCACCATTACCCAAAATTTTGCCAGCCTCTAATGAAAACTTTGGCTTCATTTGCAAATACGGCTGCGAGTTGTATAAGTCTTCAACTAGCAAAGGCAAATGATGCGTGTTCACAGTAAACGAGGTAAGTTGATGCTGAATTTTTCTAAGATATTGAAACTGATACAAACCCATCGGCACATTTAAAAACGGGATTGCAGGTTTTGGCGTTTTTTCAGTGAAGGGGAGTAGACGCGTTCCTAAGCCGGCTGCAAGTAAGAAAAGATTCATCACATGCTTTCGTAGTTTTTATTTAAAGCGCCCGATTCAATCAAAATCTCCATCAGCACTTGGTATTCAGGAAAGTGTGATAACGAGCGAGCCACTTTTTTTAACGTATTTGGTAAGTATTTAAGATAGCGCTTATCCTGCCTGGTATTCATAAAGCTAGCAAAGCTGCCACAGGCTTTAAAGCAGCGCTGCACAGATTGAATTTCATAGATATAATAAAATTGATCACTAGATGTTTTTTGATCCTGCAAAAGCGAAACAGCCACCAGTCACCAGGCGGCGGCGTGTTCA
>JANPNP010000158.1:0-13116 GCA_031427535.1 Bdellovibrionales bacterium
GGCTCTTGCTTTGATTTCTAGTGCGTGCAATCCGCCCACAAATTCGTCTTTCAATAAATCCATGACTTGGCGTTGGCGATCAATTCGGGATTGACCTTCAAACTTGGCACTTTCGATACTTAATTTGTAATGAGTTTCTCCGGTGAAGCCGCCGGCACCTAAATGGTGCGCGTGACCGGCATGTTTTGCAGAATCGTTTATTAGCTCTAACTTTGTTGGAGCTAATGCTTTTAGTTTTTCTAAAATTCGTTGCTCACGATTCATATTCACACATTTCTTTTAAGCACATTTAGATACCTTAAATTTTCTTTTTAAAACTTTCAAACTGTGACTTGGCAATCTCTAAACCCATCTTGGCTAAATTGAAAACGCCTTTTTCTTCTAATTTTTTCTCGACTTCTTTGGCTTTTTGCAAAGCTTGAGTTGCAACCATATCGGCCACTGGGTGTGGTAGTCCTAAATTTGCAAAATCACCTTCGGTTTTCCAGTGATGCTTTACTTCTGTCGCGACTTTTTCTGCGGTTTCAAAAGCTTTTGGAATTTGAGCTCGCACGACATCGCTAAATGGAAAATCAATTTTAACCTGTTGCTTTTCAGCACCGGATGCAGAATCGTTTTTTGATTTAGCATGCTGGTCTTCGTTCGTATCATTACCATCACTAAAATCATTGGATCCACGCGTTTTTCGAGGATTCACTCCTTCAGAATCTTTACCAGCACCAGTAGCATCCGTACTGACACCGTCAGCATCCCCCGCTTCAAAAGCATGGCCAGTATCGTTCGTATTTCCAGAGTCGCTGGTATTCTCAGAGTCGCTCGTCCCCTTAGATCCGCGTTTTTTAGAATTTTTTGTAGGATCCGCATTCTGATCATCATGATTTTGTGACATTTCGTTGTACTCCGTCTGGTTTAGTTCTATATCCTTATACCATGATAAAAATCGTAGAGGAAAATAAATTTTTCATTGTCATTAACAAGCCTGAAGGTGTCAGTGTTCACAATGAAAAACCGTCGTTAGTTGAATTCTTGCAAGCTAAAAAATTACCTTTGCATTTTGTCAGTCGTTTGGACCGCGAAACGTCGGGTTTAATGATTGTCGCGCGAACTCCGGGCCTACATGAAGAATTAGCAGAAAGCTTAACTGCCGGCGAAAAAACCTACCGCGCCTTACTACGTGGGCCATGGAAGACGAACAAAACCGCAGAGCAAACCACCGTCTGGAAATGGGCCCTGTCCGACAAAGCCGAAGGTCGGCAAAATCCGCAAGGGGTCAGCTCGGACCGCATACCGTGCGAAAGCCAAGTGAAACTTGTGCGTACAAACACATACTTCACCGAAGTGCTAGTCACACTTTTAAGCGGACGGCAGCATCAAATCCGAAAGCACGCAGCACTTTCAAAACAAGCTATTGTTGGCGACAAACGTTACAATGAAAAAAAGTATAATGCTTCGATTGCAGAGCGCTACAAACAAGATCGATTGTGGCTACACGCCGAAAAATTACAGTTCAAATATCAAAATAAAGAGTACGCGTACGAGAGTAAATTCAACTTAGGCGCATTTTTTACCTAATGGTTAAAAATGCTCCGCTGCGTTTTTAGCATTAGCAAATTCAATTTTTTTAACCAAATTACGAAGTAGCGCCTTCATCCAGATCGGATTTTGCGCCAGCACGTCAAAAATTTTATCAGCTTCAATCTGCACAAGCTCACAGTCGGTAACAGCAATAATAGAAGCTGAATGATTTTTCTTTGAACCTAAGTGCGCCATTTCGCCAATGAAATCGCCAGCCTTAAGCTGCGCAACAATTTGCACATGTCGACCACTGGTTTGCACGGCATTCAAGGTGCCACTTTTCACAATATAAATATAAGGCTCTAACGTGCCTTCGGTAATCAGCACATCGGTGGCTTCTTTTTTAATAAGTGAATACATTAATAATCCCTGTGTTAGGTATTTTTATTAGCAGATTAAGCTTACTTAAGTTTGTTTAGAAAATCACTAACAAGACGGTCCCGGGCTTGACCCGACACCGGTCTAGCCCCCATCTGATAGAAAGAGTATAATGACTTTGGAGTTTCGGTTAAAAATCGGGACGCAAAAACCGGTTTGATCTGACCCATTTTCTTACGTTGCCGGCAGTAGGTTAGAATTAATTTTTCCTGGGCGCGCGTGATGCCTACGTAAAAAAGCCTGCGTTCTTCATCGATGTCTGAACCCAGTCGCTTGTGTGGAATCAGGTCCTCTTCAACACCGACCAACATCACGGCAGGGAATTCTAAACCTTTACTGGCGTGAAAGGTCATCAACTGCACTTGATCTTTACGTTTATCATCGGACGTATCATCCCGAAGCAGCATCGCATCGATAAATTCTTTTAAAGCAGAAACTGATAAATCGCGCTTTGTTAAAAAAGATTCCAAAATGCGACTAACTATTTCAACGACCTGCCACTTCTTATCGAAAATAATTCCGTCGTTGGCTTGTTTGGATAAATAGTCACGGTAACCGCATTCACGCATCATGTTTTGAAAGCGCTCGGATACTGTAGCGCCTAAACTGGTATCATCTAAAATACGCTGTGGAAAAACCCACAGCCACTTAAAAAATTGATCCAAAATTTCGCCCTGCTTTTCGCCGATTTCAACGGCCTTCCAATTTTTGCAGGCCGTTTGTAAATCCATTTTTCGCTCAATTGCGTAAGCAGAAAGTTTTTCAATCGCCGTATCGCCCAGCCCCCGCGGCGGCGTATTAATAATTCGGCGCAGGCTGACTTCGTCAGGCAATAAAGACTGTTTTAAGTACGCCAAGCAATCTTTGGCTTCTTTTCGTTCAAAGATAGATGTGCCGCCAGAAATTTCATACGGTATGTGCGCGCGACGTAACGAACTTTCAATGAAAGCCCCCTGAGTGTTCGAGCGGTAAAGTATGGCTATGTCCGAAAATTTATACGTGGTAGCTTTTAGCGTTTGAATTTCACGTAAAACAAAATCGGCCTCTTCATCTTCATTTTCTAAGACAAAAACTTCAGGTTTTTCTTCCGAGTTTTTCACTTTGGTCGACTGTAAAACTTTTCCGTGACGTTTTGCATTCTTTGAAATGACTTCATTTCCTAAATCTAAAATAGATGTCACTGACCGATAATTTTTTTCAAGCTTTACAACTTTGCAATTTTTGTAATCCGACGGAAAATTTAAAATATTCGCAATCTGGGCCCCGCGCCAGCCGTAAATGGACTGATCATCATCACCCACCACTGTTAAATTCTGATGGGAACTTGATAAATACTGAATTAGCTTCATTTGTTCAGAATTGGTATCTTGAAATTCATCCACCATAATTTGCGTGTACTGACTTTGCACTTTGGCCAGCACATCCGGATATTTTTTAAATAATTTCAAAGGCTCCAGCAATAGTCCTTCAAAATCAGTTACCCCTAACATGATCAAACGCTTTTCATACTTGGGTGCCAGCACTTCGGCCAATTCATGATATTCATCCAAATAGCCCGGCGGAATTTTTTTTCCGGCACGCAATGTATTGATTAAATTTAGTAATTTATCCGCGTCGAATTTTTCCTTGGTGGAAACTTTTACTTCTTTAACTAGTTCTTTGATGATGGACTGCGAATCGGATTGATCTAGTACCCCAAAGTGCGGGCTTAGGCCTAAATACTGATAATTTTTTCGTAGTAGCTGTAATCCAAACGAATGAAAGGTTCCTGCCCATAAACCTTTAGCTAGCACACCCACTTTGTCGTGGACGCGGTGTTTTAATTCGCGCGCGGCTTTGTTGGTAAATGTAAGCACACAGATTTGCCCGGCGTAGGCGACATTTTCATCAATCAACCTACCTGTTCTAGAAACTAAAACCGTAGTTTTTCCCGAGCCCGCACCCGCTAAAATAAGCAACGGGCCGTGATTGTGGTTAACGGCTTCGCCTTGCTCTGTATTTAAACCCGCTAACCATTTATTTTGCGACATGAACTAGTGTGAAACTAAATTTTATTGTGCATTAAGGTCTTCACTTCAGTTTCAAACAACACGTCGATGCGATCGGCTTGAACTGTACGAACGTAACCAACTCCAAAAGTTGAGTGATCAATTTTTTGGTCTTTTTCAAATTTTGTTTTGATACTAAAAGGTGTCCCTTTTTCTGTACCACGATTGCTTTGCAATGCTTGATAGTCATCCGCATGAGTTGTCTTACGAACGCGGCCGGTTTTTGTTAATCCGGTCTTTGCTGCTGAAACTTTTTTTGCCACAGATCCTGCCTTTGGTAAGGTGTATGTTTTTTTACTTTTACAAACTTCGCATTCAATTTTCGCCGAGGTCTTCGAGGTGTGCGTTAATACCGTATGGTAACGATCAGCACCGCACTTTTTGCATGCACTAAAAAACGATTTCGCAACTGGAGGTAAAGCTATTTGAGTCATGTTCATTTTGTCCTTGTTTTTATTAAGCCTGCTTAAGTTTGTAAATGTGAAGCGGGTCCCGTAGACCCTTGTGTGCAATATCGCTAGCATTTAAATAAAAAGGCCCCTCGTTATTTTGAATACGACGCTGCATTTTAATTAAAGACTCTTCATTATTTGGTTCAATCATAAATTCTGTTTTCCCGTACCGTTCTAAAAAAGCTAAATCAGGTTCTTTCGTAAAAAACTTTTCCCAGTTTTTCACATTCACTTCACAGCGATACGTCATTGTCGTCGCATGCGTGTGTAGTGGCGCATAAGCTCCGATCATTTCTAAGGGACCGTAATGCGAATGCAATTTCAACGAGGGGCTACCCCACTGGGTCATACCCGAACACTGACCCACATTAGCATACCACAAACCGAAAGCCTTCGATAAAAAACCCAGACCATAAAATTGTTCATCTTTCGGTAGCAATGAATTGACCGAACAAAGGTCGTAAGCAACCCATTCGCCCTTGTGCGCCGTAGGAATAATTATGAATAATGACAATGGGCACCATTCATTTTCATCCGAGTAATTTAACAGATTCAATATTTTTTTAGGCAGCGCTTTAGTACGGCCTGCAAATCCCGCAATAAAACCAGGCATTGCTGCACAATCATAAAACACCCAACGCGGAATCGCTAAATCCTGATGGCCAAAAGATTTCCACTCGATCTGATAAATGGCGTTCGCAAAAGCTAGCTCATCCAGATGCAGTGGGTTTTTATACAAAGGCTGCTCGGGGAACCAGTCGATGGTGTGGCGTGTTCCTGGGTTTGCAATCATATTTTCCGGACGCACAAAAACATAGGGCTTGATGTCACCTGACTGTAACCAAGTAGCTTTATGTAGAAGTGGGTTTTGTGATGCCAATTTATTTTCCTAAAGGGTTAGTCATTGTTTCAGGGCGCACAACTTGATCAAATTTTTCAGCTGTCAGTAAGCCTGACTTTACCGCTTCTTCTTTTAATGTTGTTCCGTTTTTATGCGCCGTTTTTGCAATCTTAGCCGCGTTGTCATAACCAATATGCGGGTTAAGTGCAGTCACTAGCATTAACGAATTATCTAAATGTTTTTTTATTTGCGACGTATTCGCCGTGATACCATCAACACAATGATCACAAAAACTTTCACAGGCATCAGCTAATAGTCTAATTGAATTTAAACAATTAAAAACGATAACAGGCTTAAAAACATTAAGCTCAAAGTGCCCCATACAGCCACCAATGTTTACCGCTACGTCATTACCCATCACTTGCGCGCACACCATGGTCATAGCTTCACTTTGCGTGGGATTTACTTTTCCTGGCATAATCGACGAACCCGGCTCGTTTTCAGGTAAGTTTAATTCGGCAAAGCCACAGCGCGGACCGCTACCAAGTAAGCGAATGTCATTTGCAATTTTCATCAATGACACCGCAACAGTTTTCAAAGCGCCGTGCACTTCTACCAAAGTGTCGTGGGTCGCAAGCGCTTCAAATTTATTCGGAGCCGTTACAAACGGAATTTTGGTTTCCGTCGCAATGGCCGCAGCTGCCTTTTTCGGAAAATCAATATGCGTGTTAAGACCTGTGCCAACGGCTGTTCCACCGAGTGCCAACTCATGCAAATGCGGTAGCGTATTCTTCACCCGCTGAATTGAATTTTTTATCTGCGTGGTATAGCCGGAAAATTCCTGACCCAACGTCAGCGGCGTTGCATCCATCAAATGGGTCCGGCCAATTTTGACAATCTTATCAAACTCGGCCGATTTTTTTAACAAAGCAGCGTGCAATTTTTCAAGCATTGGAATTAAGCGATTATAAATTTGATCAGCAACAGCAATATGCATAGCCGTTGGAAATGTATCATTCGAACTTTGACCCTTGTTCACATCGTCATTCGGGTGAATGTCTTTTGAAGGCAGCGGTAAATTCATTAAAGTCATCGCGCGGTTGGCAATCACTTCATTGGTATTCATGTTTGTCTGGGTGCCGGAACCGGTTTGCCACACTACCAAGGGAAAATGCGCGTCTAGGTCTCCGCGAATAACTTCATCGGCAGCACGCACAATAACTTCTAATTTTTTTGCCTCTAATAAACCTAAGCTAGCATTGGTAACTGCGGCGCACTTTTTTAAAATTCCTAAAGCGCGAATCATTTCACGCGGAAAACGATCCCCACCGATTTTAAAATTTTGAATCGACCTTTGAGTTTGTGCGCCCCATAATGCAGATGCCGGAACCTGCACATCACCCATTGTGTCTTTTTCTGTGCGAAACTTTTCTGACATGATTAGCGCATCCTGTTCTGTATAAAAATATCTAAATTTTCGTTTTTCTGACAACTTGTCCAACAGAGGCTTGATCCGTCGGATAGATGACAAGTTCTTGAATATTAACATGCGCTGGACGCTGTAAACACCATAATATTGTCTCGGAAATGTCACTAGCCGTCAGGGGCTGCATATTCTGATAAACAACGTCGGCTTTTTGCTGATTTCCTAAGCGAACTTTCGAAAATTCAGTGTTCACCATACCAGGTTCAATATTTGTGACCCGAACATTTGTGCCTTTTAGGTCCATGCGCAAACCCTCGGAAATGGCGCGCACTGCAAACTTACTGGCACAGTAAACGCTGCCACCTTCATAAACCAAACGACCTGCGACAGAACCCATATTAATAATATGCCCGCTGTTTTGAATAATTGAAGCGATTAAACCCCTAGTTAAATGCAGCAAGCCGCGCACGTTGGTGTCAAGCATTTTGTCCCAGTCCGCGGGGTTGGCATTTTGAAAAAGTTCGGTGCCCGCTGCAAGGCCTGCGTTATTAATCAGTACGCTAACGTTTTTAAGAATTTTTTTATTTTTGCTTAGGAATGTTTGAATTTGCTTAGCGTCTTGCACATCTAACTTAAACACCTGCACGGATAAGGCACCCGCGTTAAGACACTGCTTTTTAATAATTTTCAAACGGTCCATCCGCCGCGCAACCAAAACAAGGTGCGCTTTGTTTTTTGCGCAGTCTAAGGCCACAGCTGCGCCAATTCCCGATGAAGCTCCGGTAATAAATACAGTTTTATTTTTTAACATTTAGAAAGCTTACCTGCAGACGCGTGGGCTCGCAATACCCTTGACTCTGCTGCTGTGATTTTTGATTATGCGTGTATGAAATCTCAGCAGAAGCATCCAAAAAAATACTGGCTTATGAAGTCCGAGCCCGATGTTTTTAGCATTGATCATTTGCAAAAAGATAAGACCACACTTTGGGAAGGTGTAAGAAATTACCAAGCCAGAAACTTTATGACGACTGACATGTCGATTGGTGATGAAATTTTATTTTATCACTCTAACGCTGAACCACCCGGCGTGGTTGGAACCGCGACAGTTAGCAGTAAGCCCGTGCCAGACGCCTTACAGTTTAATAAAAAATCAGAATACTATGATGCAAAAGCTTTTCCTGAAAAACCGATTTGGTTCTGCGTCGAAGTAAAATTTATAAGCAAGTTTAAGCAATTTATTTCGTTAGAAACTTTAAAGTCAGATCCCAAGTGCAAAGACATGATGGTTATTAAGCGCGGACAAAGGTTATCTATCCAGCCTGTTACCGAAATCGATTTCAATTACCTGGTCACTAAAGGTACTGGTTCATGTTAAAGCCGCCGAAACTTTTTCTAGCGCCGATGGAAGGGGTTACCGATTGGGTCATGCGTGATTTGCTAACTTCGCTGGGTGGAATTGATCACTGCGTAACTGAATTTCTGCGGGTTACCGATCGTCTTCATCCCTATTCGGTTTTTGAAAAAAACTGCCCCGAATTAAAGACAGGTTCTAGAACGCGGGCAGGCACACCCGTTTTTGTGCAATTGCTTGGCGGTCAAGCTTTGCCACTTGCAGAAAATGCAGCGCGAGCCGCAGAAATGGGTGCACTTGGTATTGATCTGAACTTTGGCTGTCCTGCAAAAACCGTCAATCGCCACGACGGTGGTGCGACGTTACTAAAATCATGCGACCGCCTATTTGATATTGTCTCAAGTGTACGCGCAGCTGTTCCTGCTGCTATTCCAGTGACTGCAAAAATCAGATTAGGATTTGATAATCCAGTGGCCTGTTTAGAAAATGCAAAAGCCATTCAGGCCGCGGGTGCCACTTGGATAACTGTGCACTGCCGAACTAAAACCGATGGCTACAAGCCACCTGCATTTTGGGAATGGATCCCGCGCATAAAAGATGTCGTAACTATTCCACTAATTACTAACGGCGAAATATGGACCGTAGAAAATTTCCAAAACTGTCAACAGGTCGCGCAAACCGAAGCCTACATGATTGGCCGGGGCGCCATTCGCGATCCCTATCTGTTTTCAAAAATTAAGCAGCTTGTACCAGTTACTCTCAGCGCGGGAAAAATACCCGGTCAACTTATTCTAAGATTTTTTGAATCAAGCACGATGTATGTGAATGATCACTTTGCAGTTGCCCGCACCAAGGGTTGGCTTAAACAACTGTCATTTAACCAGCCACACATCAAAGATATGTTTGATGATATCAAAGTTTTAAAAAAACCCACCGAATTTAGAAGTCGGCTTGAGTCCTACTTCGCAAACTGATACGCTGCATCTAATTAACGGAGATTTTATGAAACAAACTGCAACTATTAAAATGATTAAAAAAAATCCTTGTCCTTACTGTGACCGCGCTAAAACATTTTTAGACAATAAGGGTTTCAAGTACGAAGTTGTTGATTTAACTAATAATCACGACGAACTTGAAAAACTAAAACAACAAACCGGCTGGAAAACTGTGCCGATGATTTTCATTAATGATAAATTAGTTGGTGGTTACACCGATCTAAAAACCTTAGAAGACGAAGGCAAATTAGACTCATTAGTCATGAGCTAATTTTAAGTGTCATTAGCTAACGGCATAAAGCTGCTCTTTTTAGCGGCGCTTTGGGGTTTTTCATTTTTATTTATTCGTCTTACAGCGCCAAGCTTGGGACCCATTCTAACTACTTTTTTGCGCGTGTTTATTGCAAGCCTTACTATGCTAGTTTATTTTCGCCTGATTCATGTCAAAATCTATTGGAAACTTCACTGGCGAAAGTACATCTTAATTGGCCTAATAAATTCAGCACTGCCGTTTTGCCTTTATTCATTCGCTGGTCTGCATATTCCCGCTTCGTATTCGGTGATATTAAATTCGACCTCGCCATTTTTTGGCGCTATTTTTTCATGGCTTATGTTCAAGGAACATTTTTCTGTAAAACAAATTGCAGGGCTGTTACTCGGTGTTGTTGGCGTGGGCCTTGTTGTTAAAATTGCTGCTACCAACACCGATCCTTATTTTTATTTTTCGCTTTTAGCATGTCTTGCGGCCGCAGCTTGTTACGGGTTCTCTGGAAATTTTGTGAAAAAAATTGCACAGGAAGTTCCTGCTTTAGGAATTGCAGCCGGCAGTCAGATTGGCGCAAGTTTAATCTTGATTGGTCCCACCCTATTTCAACCCGCACCACAAAATGTGACTACGGGGGTGGTGTTATCACTTCTAGCACTGGCCACTTTATGCAGTGCCTTAGCTTATATTTTCTATTATCAGTTGATGGCTGATGTGGGCCCAACAAAGGCATTATCAGTCACACTGCTTATGCCCATTTTTGGAATGCTTTGGGGTTATACATTTTTAAATGAAATCATAACCCCCCAAATGATTTTTGGAACTGTGTTAATTCTCATAGGAACATTTGGCGTTGTGCAAAATAAAAAGCTAGTTCCGGTTAAAGCTTCTTAAGATTTACAAATCGCATTTAACTCTATTGCTAATAGTGTTTAACTTTTTTTGTGTCAGCTTACAGATACATTAACTACCAAAGGAAGTAATCATGAAAAAAATTTCGGCTCTTTATACATCCGCATTCGCAGTAGTTTTAACTGTTACGGCCGGTTGCTCTTCGGGCATGAAGAACACACAAAAAGGCGCAGCCATTGGTGCCGGGGCTGGTGCTATTGCGGGTGCGATCATCGGCAATCAATCCGGAAAAAATAAAGGCGGCGCCGTCGTCGGCGGTATTCTGGGCGGCGCTGCCGGCAGCATCATCGGTAATCGTATGGATAAGCAAGCTCAAGAACTTGATAAAATTGCTGAAACGAAACGGACTGAAGAAGGTTTAGTTACAAAGCTAAAAAGTGATATCTTATTTGATACGGGCCGTGCTGAATTAAAACCTGAAGCCCAAGTAAATCTGCAGCAAATGGCCGCTATCATGAAAAAATATCCGGAAAATGTTTTAACAATTAAAGGTTATACCGATGCGACCGGAAGCGATCAAACCAATGAAGCCTTATCTAAGCGTCGTGCGGCTGCCGTTAAAGATGTGCTTGTTGCGAATCAGTTACCGGCTTCAACAATTGCGACTAAAGGCCTTGGCGAAGAATCCCCGATTGCCGACAACACCACCGCAGCGGGACGTCAGCAAAACCGCCGCGTGGAAATTGAAGTGGCTGTCGACGCTAGCAAAGTTCCTGAAAGTGCGACTAGATAGTTAGGATTGCAGTCCCCAAGTTAGTGAAAGAGTGTGAATACCGATACGCTCGCCTGCATTGAAACGTCTTAATGTTTCTTTGTACCGAGCGCTGTCAGGGTTTAACACGATAGCACGCTCTAAATATTTTTTAGATAATTCCAGATTACCTTTTTTTAAATACAGTGCCGACAGTTGATAAGCCGCAATGGATGAATCTGGGTTTTGCGCAAAAATAGCTTCGGCCTGAGCTAATTTTTCATCTAAAGACTTATAAAGATTTCTAACAAAGGAATACTCTTGAAGTTTTTCATCATAAGGACGTTCCAGTAATTTTTCTTTAAGTAAAGAGTCAAAATCAGCTGAGTACTTTGTAGCTCCGTCAGTTTGCATGTTCGGTATCATTTCCGATTGCAAAAATGCATCTTGATACTGCGGATCTGCTGGATTTCTTTTTAGCATTTCGACTGCAATACTTTTCATTGTCGCGAAATGAGTTTGATCTTTACCGTTCATCAGCAGTGGATCAAATTGCGCTAAAAATTTGGCTACAAGCTGCTGTTCGGTTAATTGATGTAAATCCGTAGCTTTAGTCACGAAGTCTAATAAGCCCACTTTAAAAAATATGGCCGCTTGCTGACATGGTGGTGTTGTCACGTCGGTCGCACACAGTTTTAGAAGGTTAGCTTTATTTAAATTTCCACTGTTACCAAACACATTGGATTGAAAACACGAATCAGCTTCTAATACTTTAACTAATTCTTTCGTATCTGAACCTAAATCCGACTTTAATAACTCAGCAAAAGTGCCCTTACATTTATCTTCGATCTCTGAATTTACTACCTGTGAAAGGTCAATTTTTGAAGGCTGAGCTTCGGTCAGTTTTTGCCTAACGTCATACATTTTCGGATTGTAGCGCTTATTTGATAAATCCGGAATGGCTAACTGTGGCCTAGAATTGTAAGCATCCCGCATAGCGTACAAAAAGACGCCCGCAACAAATGCGCAAAGTACTAAAAATAAAACGACAAATTTTGGACCCGTTATTTTCTTCATATTTTCCTACTGTCTAAGTTCTGTTTTTTCCATCATACGGTGTTCGGCTTCGAAAAAAAGACGGATGTTACTTCGAAGTTCACTTAAATTTTTAGCTACACTAACTGCAGACATCAGTGAATGACCGAATTCTAACCACACGTGGGTCGTACGCACATAAAATGAAATTTTACGTAACGTTATACTTTCGCTAGCGCCTGCTTGCTGCATAAAATAAAATTCGCAGTAATCGATATACTTAAGCAGTGCGCGCCCATATTCGTTACCTTCATCAATCGCTGTGACCGGTGCTTTTTTTTCTGCATGTAACTTTGGATTTTCAAAACCTAATTTTTCACCCAGTTGCCACATCATCCAAGGCCTTGCGGCCAACGCCCTACCCGCCATGACTTTGTCACAATTGGTACGTTTCAGCATTTCAAGCACATCATCTGCTATTTGAATATCACCGTTACCAACGATCGGTACTTTACAATTTTTTTTAAGCTCGGTGATTTGTGACCAGTCGGCCATGCCCCGGCGCTTTTGCTCGGCCGTTCGGGGATGCAAAGTAATCCAGTCTGCACCAGCATCTACAAGTGTATTAACAAAGCTAATTAATTCTTTTACCGATTGCGTACTGCCAACAGCGCGCAGTTTTACTGAAATTGGAACGTCCGAATTTTTTTTAGTAATTTCCACGACCCGGGCCGCATAACTGACGTCGCCCATAAGTGAAACACCGTAATTGTGTTTCAAAGCCTTTTGCACCGGACAGCCCATGTTAATATCAATGCCGGATGCACCCCACTCTTGGACTAAGCGTTTAACAGAGCGTTCGATTGGGATTTCCTCGTTGCCTAAAATTTGCGGCACTAAATTGGTTTCAAAATCATCACGTAAGGTTTCCGGCGTGGTTTTTAAATTTTCACCGGGCACACGACGGCTGTTTAACATTTCTGTGGGCCAGTGCGTGTTGGCGTTGGCCGGCATATAATCTTGAATTAAGCGCCGTAAAGCCACATGGCTTAAGCCCACCATCGGTGCCAGTGTCAGCGGGAAATTAAGATCAGTTACGTTGCGCATAACGCCCTTTTACACTTTATTTTGTCAGAATAAAAGTGTT
>JANPNP010000159.1:0-1830 GCA_031427535.1 Bdellovibrionales bacterium
CATTTAGATTTGTTTATTATTTCGCAGAGTTTTCGAACGTGATTATAACTTAATTGCAAATTTAAATTTTCTTGGGATTTAGAGGTTTTTTTTGGCACTGTTAGGACCTTGTAAGGGATCAGTTTCAGAACAGTAAATGAAAGACAAAGTGCAAATAGCATGATGACCGATTTCATAAAATTCCCTTCAGCGAATTTACACTTGTATAGATGATCGCCTTGGTTTTTGATAACTAATTTTTGGTCTTAACCGTATAAGAATAATTTTTTGGATTTTTTTAAACTTAGGCCATCTAAATTACGTGCTGTTCCAATTTGAGGCATTTTTATAAGCAAATTAAATCATTTCGGTTGATTTTTATGATCAGATAATGATCAGGGCCGTCCGATAAGTTAAGGTGGATTTTTTAAACACCTTTTCATCAATTTTTGCGTACATCGCGGGGACGTCCCTGACCCTTTGGACTTTTATTTACATCTACGAGCTCATTGTATTAAGTGGAAAGATGAAAGACATTCGCCATGTTGAATCGAAAATTTCTGTCACCAAGTTAAAGCTAAAATCAAAAATCACAAATCGCCTAAATAAAATTTCGACATCTCATCAAATTGCTGTGGATGCAAAAAAAGATATGGTAAATATTTATCAACAGTTAGCTATGCTTAGCTTTAATCAGTTAACAGATTATCAGGAATTATTTAATCATCTGCGCTCGGCGACGACGCTTTACGATCTAACCCCTGTCGGAGAACTTGAAATTATCAATCAAAAGTCAGCCAATAGCGAAGTTGAAGCCAAAGAGATCCTAAATCTAGATAATAATTTTAAAAATTCATTTTTCTGGAGCAAGCTTTATAAGTATGAAACGAAAATTCTACGTTTGGCTTACAACATTGTAACTTTAAACTTAGAGCTTAGAAAAAAAGTTGATAGTTACAATGATGTATCTGGCAAACGCAGAAAAACGCTCCCCGTGCCAGCGATAATCGAAATAGAGCATTTTGAGCTGCTTTGGCAAATCATTAGTGAGGTAGATAAGGCTGAACTTGCTGCAAAAGCTGCGACTATTTCTGTTGATGTGCCGCCCGGCGTGACCTTTGAGAAAGCTGCCTAACGTAATCGGCGCAACTGCCTTGACAAGTCCCAACAGCTGAAGTGTGCTTCAAGCATGAAAAAACTACTTTTTATTTTTGGCTTTTTGGGGTTCTTACAAATCAGTACTGCAGACATATTCACCGGTGCCTGGACTGGCAATGGGACGATGACTGTGCAAAATGGTTCACAGCCTGTAGCTATTAAGATTGATGTAACTATCCAGCAGCTTTCAGGCAAATTGATCATTCTTGACTGCGCAAGCGACGCAGTTAATGTTCGCTGTTACAATAGTCATTATGAAATCCGTAATGGCGATCAGATTTTTGAACAGGATAGAAAAATAGGCGACATCTTCCCCGGGCGCATTATAATTTATAATGGACACCAGCAAGCTGCTGAACAAATGCTATTTAAATTTGTTACACCGACCGAGCTGCATTATCGTTATTCGTATTTAAATTTTGATGGTCAGATGGAAACAAGGTTCGTTATTCTAAATCCAAAATGACTCGCACTTTTAAATTAGAACCAATGCCAAGTATTGGCACTACGGTAGCCGGTCAAAAAATACAGCTAGGTGGACTAAGTTCATTACGATTTACGAAGTCTGCAGGTAACATGTTATACTTTACGGCCATGACCGATCGTGGTCCCAATGCTGATGAAGTTTTAATAGGTGAACTTGATTGCAGACCATTTCTATTACCTAGCTACGCACCCATGCTACTTAATTTT
>JANPNP010000160.1:0-2893 GCA_031427535.1 Bdellovibrionales bacterium
CCACTAACTTGTATTGCGACAGCCACTAACTTGTATTGCGACAGCCACTAACTTGTATTGCGACAGCCACTAACTTACACATGCCACAGCCACTGCCCAGACCTAAGGCCAGACCAGCATTGCCTGTCAGCAGCCTGTCCTTCAATCTATGAACAGGAGATTTTATGAAAATAAATCGCATTCTTCTTCCTGCCGTCATATTTGTTTTTTCATTGTTCGCTTTGCCAGACGCAGTCTTGGCCCTAACAAAAAAACGGGGGGGGCGCGGCGCATTTGCCGGTGGTTCGATGTCAATGGGTTTTGGAGTTTCGCTTATAACCGCTGAACAAAATGGGCTGAACAACATGATTCGCGCAGCGAAAGCACAACCAGGTTTAAATGTTTCAACCAGTGATTTAGGCGCGGGTTACGAATTTAGTGGCCAATTTACTTTTAAATTTTCAAACGGCCTAGTGGGTTTACAATTGCGCCCTGCTTATTTTACTCAGGCTGCAACTGGCTCAGGAACTGACGGCTCTTATGATTATAAATTAACCGGCTATTCTTTATTTCCGCTGGTAAGACTTATTCCACTAAGTAACAACATTATTGATTTTTATCTTCAAGGCGGAATTGGCTATGCCACCTTGAAAGGCGATATTACCAACGGTCCTAGAAACGCAGCCTTTTCTTCAGCGGGCTTCGGTGTACAAATAGGTTTAGGCGCCGATTTTTGTTTATGGCCGGAACACTGCTTCGGCATTGAAGGAAATTACCGCTACCTACCAATGAACCGCAATATCGTTAGCAGTGGAACTGCGGCCACACCACCGTACGGATCGACGCAATCAGCACCAGGTCGCGAACTTGAAGATTCAGATTTCAATGACGTGGCCACTTCAATGAGCGGCATATCAGGCGCACTTAATTACACGTTTAATTTTTAGTATGACTTAGCAGCTCTTCTAAATCGACGACCGAAAAGTGGTCGTCTTTCAATTTAAGAGCTCGTGGTTTATCCAACCAGGTTCCTAAGTTGATCGACGTAATTTTCCTATCACCCACTTGAAATGAATATTCGTCAGGCACATGCATGTGCCCCGTAACTATCATATCAAATTCTTTTTCAGCATATGCCTTATGGGCGTAGGCCCGAATTAGTGTAATCACTTTTTCAGAATTTTTCTTGGCATAGTATCCGGTACGCTTTCGACTTTTCTCGCTAAGGCGCTCGCCGATTGGTTTCCAGAACCAGCCTGGCAAGACATGGCCGAAAATTTCAATCCACGGTTGTCGGACGAAACGTCTGTAGTTTTGATAGTTGATATCGTCCGGATTTATAAAATCACCATGCTCAAGTCGTACTGTTAACTTTCCTATCTTAAAATAATATTCATTTTCATACACCGGAATGTTCAGCTTTTTAGTCCAGAATACATCAACATGAAAATCGTGATTGCCTTCAAAATAAAACACCTGCCCACCCGCTAGCTTAAATTTTTCAATTTGGCCAATCAGGGCTTTAAACTGGCGAACGAATGCGGGCCCATTTGAAATCCAAAAATCAAAAATATCGCCTAGAAAAAAAATTTGATGTTCTTTAGGATTTTGATTCAGTAAAAACAAAAAACGCAACAGAGTGTTTCCGTTGCGTTCATTGATGTTTTTAAGATGTATATCTGATACGAACCAGGACGTCACAATCAGTTCTGGTGATTCTCTTGATTTTGCTTGCGTCGTATGAAAGCTGGCACATCTAAGATATCGCGGGCCATTATGCGTGCCTCTTCGATTTGTCGGCCTTCATCCATCATAGTTAATTGCTCTGGATGAGCTGCTTTTTCGGTCGTAGAAGGTTGGTTTACTTGAGATTCACGAAATGCTTTCGCTTTCGCTAACAACATATCACGTGCAATTTGTGAATTTGAATGTGCGTTTGTTGCAGCTAACGGAGAAATTTCAGAAGAAATTTCTGCATGACTTTCCTGGTGAATATTTTGATTAGAAACTTGATTTGACTGCTGATTTGACTGTTGATTAGAGATTGGCGACGGCGTTGTTTCTACCGTAGGCATTGCAACTTCGTTTGTAAATGATTTCACTGATTCTTGCACATTATTAATTGATGGTAAGTGTGAAGCACCTGAACCCGTCGGCGCCATAAACGCTGGCGGGGGTTGTGGCATTTGCGGAGCCATAAAACCGGGGGCTGCATGTGCCGGTTGCTGCTGTTGAAACTGCTGCGGCATTTGTGGATTCGGCTGTGTATATTGCGGAACAAAGTTTTGATTAAAATTTTGCTGAAATTGCTGATTCATCAAAGCTTGCTGTTGCGCTATTTGCTGAGCTGTCATTTGTTGGCTCATGCTGGATTGCATTTGACCCGCGTGACCATGCATTGTTGGCACATCAAACATGATCGAAGGCGATGAATTCAAAAAGTTCTGCATTGAATTCATGTTTGGTAAGCCCATGATTTTGTCTTCGCGGGCAAATCCTGTAGCAATAACTGTAACTCGTACTTCATCAATAATATTAGGATCAATAACCGCACCAAAAATAATTTCGGCGTCTTCGCTGGCAGCTTCAGTAATTAAAGTTGATGCTTCGTTCACTTCGTATAATGAAAGATCTGAACCACCCGTTACGTTAATAATAATACCAGTCGCACCATCAATTTTTACATTTTCTAATAATGGTGATGATATAGCCTGAGTCGCCGCTTCGATCGCGCGATTTTCTCCTTTTGCAGAGCCCGTACCCATTAATGCCAAACCTTTGTTGGCCATTACGGTGCGAATATCAGCAAAATCTAAATTGATTAAACCGCGAATATTAATTAAATCAGAAATTCCTTTTACAGCCTGAAGTAAAACTTCATCTGCTTTTTTGAACGTGTCTAATAAGGGGGTTT
>JANPNP010000161.1:0-16954 GCA_031427535.1 Bdellovibrionales bacterium
AAAAGGGGTTCGTTAAAAATATTTGTGGGCTAGCTTAGGAACGTCCAGCTTTCCAAGTTTATGATATAACATGATTTCAAGAACTTCTGCGGTCTTAAATCCGTAGATTTTCTGATCACCACCTTTACTTTATTGTTTTGACCACATCACTTGAGTACATCATTGATCTAAAAATTTGCCGGCCTATTTTGCAGAAGTGTAATCCCAAAAATTTTGAAATCCTCCTTTTAAAAGAAAAGTTCAATGCGTCCATTCGCTTGCCGCGAATCACGGATGGATAATCTGCGCGTTCCAATTACTGCTAGTTTTAATATAAATTCTTAAGAAATTACCCATGAATTGTTTAAACCCATTTATCCGTACTCTGTAACTTTGCAGTATATAGTGTGCATAGTTACAGAGTGGGGTAAAAGGAGTTTGCTTAAAAAAGGCGTGCTTACTTTCTGAATCCGACAGTTGAATTTGACGTTATAATTTAGTGAAATTACCTACAAATTCTTCAGACGAACTGATAGAAGATCATGTGTTGAACTTCGGGTGCAAGTCTCTGAATTCGTTAAAAAACACAAAAAATTATTCCTAGTGGTGGTGCGGATGAATTGTAAGACGTTTTAGTAAGCTAGTTACTTTTTTTAACCGGTCTAAACCAGTGGGCCCAGTTAATTAACGCCGATGGCTTCTTCGTTTGTACAAAAACTTTTCCTTTACCACGAAACCGACAAACAAATCCTTCACCACTAAAAAATAGCGTTTTATAATTACCCAACTTTTCGATGCTGTATTCTAAACCTGAGGTAAAGGCCACAAGATGATTGTTATCAATTAGGACATCGTCTTCGACATTGATTTCTGTAATGGCGCCATAACCATTGTACCACAAATGACCCGTGCCTGACATTTTTACTAAAAACCAACCAGCACCTGAAAATAACCCTTTGGTAACATTTTGAAATTTCGTTTCGTAGACCACGCCTTCGGTGTGTGCCACGTACGAACTAGACGAAAGAAATACTGTTTCATTTTTTAATTCAAAATGTGAAATATCTCCGAACGGACCAGGAGCAATTGTCACTTCGCCGTCCATTGCATTTGATTTAAATTCGGAAAGAAAAAGAGATTCGCCGGAAATAAAACGGCGTAATCCACCTTTAAATTTTGTTTTCATTTGTATATTTGTCGACATGCTAGCCATAGCACTTGCTTCGACAAACAACGTTTTATCTTTTGGAACGGCTACAGTTAACCAGGAAAAATCAGGTCTGTGGTCAATCTTAAAATTCATATATCAGCCCCGTGGTTTCAAATAAGATGTTAGTTCTTGTCCGTAGCTTTTTGGATTATGCGATTGGCACCAGACAGTGCCCTTACCTTTAAACCGACAAATGAAACCTTCGCCGCTTAAATAAGCTTGTAACCAATTTTTTGAAGCAGTTGAAATATTAAATTGCAATGTCTCTTCAAAGGCAACTATGTGGCCCGTATCAACAATGTATTCGCCGTCGACGTGCACAGGATAAATAAAACCAAAACTATTTAATAATAGATCGCCTTGGCCTTTGGCTTTTATCCAAAACAAAGATTCTCCGGAAAGAATACTTTTTAGTCCTTGCCACTCCAGATCAATGTGAACGTTTGAATCGCAAGCAACAAATGAACCGCCGGCAATAACTAGTTTTTCACCATTTAATTTTTTTACCAACATATCACCCGGTAGTGCTGAACATAGCCAAACTTGTGCTGACTGGGTTGTTTGATATTGATTTAGAAAAAAACTTTCACTACTTAAAAGTCGTTTAACCCCGGACAAAACACCACCGCTACCCTTTTGATGAGTCGTCGTGTTCACCGAAACAGTTCCTTTTAAAGCCATAAGGGCGCCACCTTCAGACACTAAAGTTTCTTTAGGCTCTAAGTTACATACAGCGATTGTCGATGATGGTTGATGTTGTAATTCAAATCTCATGGGTTACCTCCAAAAACGCGTATTTAGCCACTGCGCAAGACCTTTAACACTTCGGGTTTGTAATTGTACTTTGCCTTTACCTTCGAGCTGTAATACGAACCCCTCTTTACTTAAAAAGCTGTCAATTAATCCACCAGCAAGTTTAAGCTTAAGGTTTATCGTCGGTGGCCACATTAATAAGTGTCCGGAATCGACGATATAAGTCCCGTTGATTTCTTTTTCGATGACGGCCCCGTAGCAGCCGTACCATATAGTGCCATGGCCCTTGAAGGAAAGTTTAAATAAACCTTCACCCGCGATAAAATTTTTAAATCCGGCCCATTTTGTTTTAATCTTGATGTCACCCGCCCTGGCAATAAAAGAACCTGCTTCAAGAAAAATTTCTTCACCTTCAAGCTTCCGGCACTGAATATCACCTGGCGTGGTCTGGCTAATGTGAATTTTTTGAACCTTGGCAGATACATTCAGAAAATGATTAATAAAAAAACTTTCGCCGCCAAAAAACTTTAGGGCTAAGGCTTGAAAAAATGTTCCATTCATAACCGTGGTTGGAACTAGTCCCACATCTTGGCTGGCCATTGCGCCAGATTCCACTGTAATGCTTTCTTTCGGATTTAATTCACATTCAAGAATTTGAAATGCGGATGATCCAACTTCTTTAACATTCATGATAGCTCCTGATTTTTGGCTAAAGATCCGCCATCGCAGTTTTAAATTCTGCCCATTCTGAATCTAAGTTAATGTATTCAACTTGTTTATATTTAGGATTTTTAAGAAGTTGGTCAATTTCATTTTGTATATCTAGACATCGCTGTTCAGTTTGCGGATGCGAACGTAAAAAATTTTGATTAAGAATTTTATTAATCATGTCACTACCAGCCATATCTTTGGTAATTTTGTTATGTTCTGCTTCCATAATCTTTAATGCTGACGTAAGCCCAGTCGGATCAATCTGACTTTCAAGCATCATTCTAACCGCTAGCAAATCAGCTTCTTTTTCAAGCGTTCTAGAATAAGACAACTGTAATAGCGAATCCCCGTTATCTGCTAAAACGGCGGCTATTCCAGTTACATCACCAAGCAAAGTTTGTATCAGTAAAAATAGCCCTGCCCCTTGAAATAAGCTGCGTATCACATGTCTTTTTTCCGCGTGAACTATCTCGTGACCGATGACGCCCAATAAATCCGCGGGCTTTTCTAGTTCGTCAATTAGCCCGCGATTAATAAAAAGGTGTCCACCAATAGTGGCATAAGCGTTCATTTCTTTCTTCGACGAAATGTGAACAGTAATTTTCTTCGCATCAAAACTTTTGATGCGACCAAGAAGCTTTTGCAATTTTTTTTCCGCATCAACAACTTTTTTAAATTCATCGGTATCTTTGGTTTTAAATATTTTATCGCCAATTTTCTTTTCAACACTTACAGGAACCAGCGTAGACAGTGCACCCGCTATGGGTCCACGAAAGTAAATTAAGCTAGCAATTAAAATTAAAAATAATCCGATGTAGCTTAAATCTGTGTAAAAAGACTTATCGCTAACTTTAAACAATGGCTGTAACTGAGTTTTAATCGCTTCTATTTGTAACAACTGTTTTTTTATTGCTCTGTCTAAACTGATGTATATCAGTTCGGAATCTTTAATGTGAATGAATAAAATAGAATTGTTATTGCCGCCAATTTCAAACCGTAAACTGCTGTAGAGATAGCTTTTGCCTTCTAGAATTAATGATTGGGGGCCAAGGGTAACGGACATAATGTTACGTTGGTCGCTGCTGTTAACGTGAACTGCTGAAATTTCCATAACCACCTAAGTTTTTGATATTAAGCTATGATTATAAAAATTGTTACTGATAACTAGCACTAGACTTCATCTTGTGGTTTTTGCGGATGTCGTCCTGACTAAACCCTGACACGGCAAAAAATGCCTATGCGACTTAAGTGAAAAAATAGTCCAGAGGACTTCCGCACGTTTGTAACCCTATTAGTTCAACGTTTAAAATAGAATGAAAGCACTACAATAGGAAGTTTATGAAAATTTCACGACGTGATTTTCTGCAAAGCTCATTAGTTTCAACCGTTGGCGCCTACTCTGTTATTAATGATCCCAGTTCGTACGATATGCTACAGACCGATTTCAGTCTTCAACGGCTTTACCGTGGTAATCTGGCAATCATGCAAGGACTTGCAACCAAGACCACAAGCCAATTTTGCATACTTACCCCTGCAAATCAAAAATTAGGATATGTTGTTGTTGATCAAAACGGAAGGCAGTACCCATTAAAAATAACCAACCGCGAAACCCGAAGTTATTCTGAATGGGGTGTCGAAAAAATTCTTGTGACAGGTCTGACCATCAATACGTTTTACACCTTAAAAGTTATTAATCCAGTTACTGGAAATTCGATGGATGAAAGAACTTTCAAAAGCTTAGATACAAATTTGGTATCACCTAAAATAATGCTGGCAAGCTGCATGAAAGACGACAAAGAGTCTAAACGTGAAGAAATGTGGGATAACGTCGCTGCTACTAACCCTGACGTCATCTTTCTAATTGGTGACACGTGCTATGCAGATAACAGCAATGACGGAAGCGATGCCGGCTACTGGCGCCGTTACGTCGAAACCCGAAGCCTTCTGTCACATTTTCGGCAGAAGACTTTAATTCCAACTTTGGCAATTTGGGATGACCATGATTACGGCGGTAATAACGCCGACGGAACCTTCGCTAAAAAAGAGATGACCAAAAAACTTTTCAAACTTTTTTGGGACAACGAACCGCAAGAAAACGCATTAAAAAAAGGGCCAGGCATTTCACAGATCTTCACAGCTTTTGGTCAACGATTTTTTATGATGGATTCAAGGTACTACCGTTCACCGCGAAGTGAAACAAACAATCCAGTTCAATGGGGCGGCTTACAGGAAGCATTTTTATACGAGAACTTAGCAAAAAACAGCACACCTGCTTGGCTTATGAATGGCAGTCAGTTTTTCGGTGGCTACCTAAAAAAAGACGCATTCGAATATTGGCACCAAGCAAATTTTAAAAACGTATGCCGCGAACTTTCCAAACAAACAGCCCCAATTGTTTTTGCTTCAGGCGACGTGCATTTCACCGAGTACATGCGCATCGAACCTGCAGTTTTAGGCTACCCAACTTTTGAGATCACATCCAGCGCGATCCATAGCTCGACTACTCCGTTTAATCATTTGCGTAAACAAAACCCGCGCCGTATCGCT
Organism: Bdellovibrionales bacterium; assembly: GCA_031427535.1. Taxonomy (GTDB): domain Bacteria; phylum Bdellovibrionota; class Bdellovibrionia; order Bdellovibrionales; family Bdellovibrionaceae; genus Pseudobdellovibrio. Next base: position 5,201 of record JANPNP010000161.1, read on the forward strand.
GCTAACAGCTCGAATCAGTTTACAAATATAGTTACAACTGTTGATCCACGAAATGGATTGAGGCTAGAAGCGCAAAGTTTTAAATCAGGTTTGCGTGAAACACTTCGTGAAACAATGATTGTTAAGCGCTAAGGTTAGAAATTCAAATTGTACCAGACTAAAATTAAATATCATTGGAATTTTTATTTGCGACGGTCGTGCCGTCAATACGGCACGTTTACTTGCGCGAAGACAATAGTTTTCCAAGAGCCACATACTGCGGCTCAAATCGAGAAAGAATTTCGCTCAGCGAAAGCTAGAATATCAGCCATCACGGAATTTTGCTATCCTAGCTCAGCAATGGTGACCTAGAAATACAGCAGCGCAGCCTTGCTCGCGAGGCACAAAGACGTGCAGAAGTACTTGGGGCGCAACGTACCGTTTTGTTCAGCCGGATCCGCCGTGATTTCCTCGAGCAAGTAAATGTGCCGTTTTGACGGCACGACCTTACTTAGATCATGAAAGACTTTTGGCTAGATATAGAATTAATTCTACAGTTCACTCATACCTTTTTGCTATACTGTAAGTATGAAAAAAATAGCATTTAATCTTCGCATTTTATTATCTACCATTCTAATCTTTATCAGTGGCTGTGGTGCAGAAAAAGAAGAAGCCTCTCTGGGAAACGATCTTATTGTTGAAACTCCTTTAGCGGGATCCTTCTACGTGGTTGGTTACAAGGGAGATTCTTTTTCAATTTATCAGACGCACAAATTAATTGGTGGAATTAGTGGCGACACGGATTGGACCCAGGCGTGCTCGGTTCCTGTTGGCGACTTTAATTCCTCTGCTGCGGATATCGTTTGTTTGGTTGAAGCGCATGAACTTGATCTTTACGCCCGTGGTCTTACTTTGAAAATGTCAGTGCCTGCTGGATTGTGTGATTATGCTTTAGAAGTGCCCTATACGTATTTCAGCCGCTTAGCTGGTATGGGCCCCGCGGGACCGTTTGCATATACTTCTACTGATCCAGTTTGCGCATTCGATTATACAAGTGGTGGCGGTCCTAATTGTTGTGAAGGAAACTTTTCGATTTCTGCTGGTACAGCAACACAGCCTGCCCGAACTGGAAAATATACCGGTAAAGTTTCGAACTGCTTAAGCGGGCCAAATATCGCAGAATTTGATAAAGATTCTATCGGCCGACCTAAGTCAAAACTCTACACCGAAAGTACAAGCGGGCTAGCTGTTTCAAGAAAAATGACCTCTCCAATTGAAAGTGGTCTAAATTCTAATGTTTGGATCGCAAATTATTTCAATCCAGCACAGCACACCCACCTTTCCACATATTCACCAACAATAGATTTGCTGGGTGGTACAAATGCACCAATCGCCTTTGACCCTGCAGTTACGGCAACTGCAGATGTTGTCACTGCTAACCCTTTTCAAACCTACATTTGCTTTGATAGGAACCAAGAAATAAAAGCCAGAATACGAATCATGGTTCGGGAGTGGAACATGATTTCTGAATTGAAACAGGGTGGCAATCCCGATACTGCTGGAGCCTCTGGCAGTGATCCATTAAACGATTTATTTGATTGGAGAGACTTCGAAACAATGGGGCCAATTCGCTTCCCAGGCGCAGACGAATAGAATTTGACTTGAGATTTTCTGGGAATCCAATTTCCTTGACCGGAAATTGGTAGGCCCGAGGATATTGTATTCGAACCAACCCAGTTATCGGTAAAACGAATTTATGGGGTTCAGTGGAAGAAGACAATACAGAACCCAGAAGAGCTGGCAAAACTTTACTGGGTTCAAGGTTTATCGCAGGTTGAAATCGCTCGTCTGTGTAAAACACGACGTGCAACGATTTCAGAAGCGGTAAAGAAATTTAAGCCTGTGGGCTAGGAGGAACTTAAATCCCAATAGATAATTAAACAACTTCCTTTAAAAGCTTCTTCAGATCTGGCGATGTGCGGTCAACAAGCTCGCCAGCAACATATCGATGAAGTATGCTGCCAATGAATGTTTGATAAGGAACACCAAAACGCTCAGCCTCTGTCCGAAGCTCAGCTAACTCAGCCCCATCTAATCGGATGCTGATAGGAACTTTGGCGGCCTCTGGAATCACTTTTACGGGGCCAGGACGTTTTTTCATTTTTTTTAAATCATATTCCTTTTTCATATTGCTCCATTTCATGTTTAGTGGCCTTGCGGGCACTAATAATTCGAATGACATTTCCATCGTTTCGCTCGCAAAAAATAACTAATAAAAGTTTATGCTGTGTTGAAAAACCGATACGAACATAGCGATCTTCATCCGTACTATGTTCGGGCTCAAAAAACTCAGTCGCACGAACATCGGCCCAGATCGTTCGGGCTTCTTCAAACCAAACGGCATGCTTTCTAAAATTCGCGATATTCTTCTCATCATCCCATTTAAATGAATATTTCATAAAAATGAGTGTATTCTATTGTATATACGAAATCAAGTAGAGATTTTTTACGTGGATTTTGGAGACACTAGTAATGAAAATCACAAAGGTCAGGTGAATTGAACCTTTGCGATCAAAGATATGAATTTAATGTAGAGGTTACTGACCATCTTCAGTGATGTTGACTGATTCAACGCCGCACGAAGAATCCACTTGTACCCGAATCGAATACTCAGCTTTGTAGATGTCGCCACCAATTAAATACACGAATGAGCCATCTTTTGTGGAGTTCAGTTGCTTTAAAGACGATTGAATAAGACTTGATTCAGCAAAGCCGTAGGCCATTGCCTTTGAAGCAAGATTCATTTTTGCGATTTCAATTACAGTTTTATCGCATGTCGACGCAAAAACTGTCGTAGAAAAAGACACTAGACTTAAAATTGTTAAAAGAACTTTCATTGCAGCCTCCAAAATGGGTTTAAATTTACGCTTATGCGCTTTAGTTATTTTAAAGCAATTGAGTGGCCAAATGTTTACGGGCTTTCAGGCGTGAACAAAAAGGAATGAATCTGGGGTCTCGATTGGTCTGACGCTCAAGTACCTTTTGAAGCTTCAATAGATTTGATCTGACAGCAAATATACTTAACCCTGCAAAGAAATACTAAAAGGCAAAGGCTTACTGATTCAGACCGTAGTTTCGCGCAAAAGGTTGTGTTCTAATCGAATATTAAGCGTCGAATAGGATTCCTTTATTGAACTAAATCACAAGTATAAGTAAGTTTTAAAAATGCATCAAAATTTTATAATAGCTCTTTTATGCACTTTGATATTTGTATCTTCTATTGTTTGGGGTGAAGCTAGCGAACGTTTGGACCCGCTTGACCAATCACAAGAAGATCATTCCTTTGCTCAATTTAAAAATAAACTAATGACTGCGATAAAAAATAAAGATGTATCTTTCATCAAAAAGATTCTGTCTAACGATGTCGAATATTCATTCGGAGCTGATCCAGAAAGAAAAAATGCAATTGATGGATTTTGAATAATTACAAAATTAAAAACGGAACAGTGAGGTTACATCGACGCATGGATGAGATACAAAACAGAGCTTACGGAATGCATAATTTTAACAATTATCGTCTAAGAGTAAAAGCCTATTGCGGCTAACAGAAACTCCAGGTGCCCCTACCTTTGGAGGAGAACCAATTATATTTGAGGAAGTTGGAAATTGGTAGGGGCCAGGCTAAGTTAGTCGAACAAGTTGAGTTAACAGTAAAACGAGACTACTTGGTTCTGTGGAAAAAACAAATAGTGGATCCAAGTAAGCTGGCAAAACTTTATTGGGATCAGGGCTTAACGCAATCTGAAATCGCTAGTCGGGGTAAAATACGGCGCGCTACAGCTTCAGAAGCGGTTAAGCGGTTTAAACCGACTTTATTGGAATAGGGGGCCTATCGTGGGTGCTATTAAATTTGTTTCGTTTGTGGTCCGGTTAGGACTTGGGTTAGCGCTGATCGGGCAACTTAAATTTTGTACTTTAGTTATGATGGGGAAGGCTGCCGAGAAATCGCAAAAAGGAATCATGTCTTATTCGAAGTACACTCAAATGCTGATAAATATTATGCCGCAACTTTCTTGATTCGAATCTCAGCTAAAAGGCCAACGGCCTCAACTAACTTAAGGACGCGGTCAATGGTCACTTTTTGTAAACTACCAGACAAAATTCCTGTGACGGCGCTTCGTGGTAATTTTGATTTTTTAGCAATATCTGCATGTGTCAGTTCTTCTTTTTTTGCAGCTTGAAGAACAGCAGAAATTAACTGAGCCTTAATAACAGCTTCCATACCACGAGCATGCGTAATACCAAGCATTTTTGCGATTTCAAAACCAGAATTTTTTTGTTTCATCTGCTTATCTCCTTCAATCTTCGTTTAGCCAGATCAATGTTAGGTTGCGGTGTCTTTTGAGTTTTCTTCATAAAGGCATGGGTCGTGACAATGGCATCGATAAGAATTGACCATCGTCTAACCGAGCTAAAGCATCGGCCAGATCACCGCGGATATCTTCTGGAAAATCTGCAATTTCTTTTAGACACTGCGGTAACGGTCTAATCATCAACACATAATGTCTCATAAGTAAGACATTATGTCAAGTGTGTAATTCTTTGTTTTTAAAACTTAATGGTCTTTCAAGGCTTCAATAGATTTAATCTGACAGCGAATCTGTTGAGATATTAGTAAAGCACAAGGTTACTGTGTGGAGTGCTTCACTGATCGTTGATGTGAATTTAATGTAGGGGTTTTGTTCGCTGACCATGGAATTCTCTAAAGTATGTCACACACTAATTCCACCATGTTTTGAACTAAATTGATTTCACAAATTTTCTTCGGCAATTAGGACTTATTTAAGTGATACTGAAATTTCAGTTAAACTTAAATCACCAGGCAGATCAACCAACTGCAGAATAATATGGTCACGAGTTATTTTTAAAACTAGGGGGTTATACCATCTGACATCGAAAGAGTTATTACTATAATCACGTGGCGGATATAATGTTGCCAAAAGCTCAGAAGATTGTATCGGCGAGCGCCCAAGAACCTTTTCGCCTAATTCGATTTCAGCTTCCTCGTAATTTTTCCAAAATTTTAAAAAATCGTAGGGCAGATTGGTTAGGTCACGCTTAACCATATCCGCGAAAAAAAGACTGAAGGGTGACTTATTTACTTCTGCTTCTGTTTTTTGTGTTATTGCTAAAAGTAGTTCGGTGGAAAATTTTATATCGATATCTGATATTTTCAACGAGGCTTTCCCATTCGTAAAACTTCCATAAACAGAAATGTATTGCAAATCAGTCTTTAAAAATTCAAACAATTTTTTTTGAATTATCTCGCCTGCTTGTAAAACTTTTGTGAAAGAATAGTTTCCACGCTCCGACGACAATAACTTTCCTATCCGCAAATAGTATTCATCAACTGCAGCAACTATTTGATCCCTGCCTAGATTCGATTTTCCTAGTTTATTTTTTAGAATTTCGATACTTTCTCGTGTAAGTAGGGATGCGATAGTCTCAAGATTGCGACGATACAGTCGGGAATTTGGCGTTTGCAATTTTCCATTCTTCATCGACATCTGCTCTTCATTTAGAGTGATCGTGGACATTTGTCTCATTATTTCATTCTGAGCCTGATGTTGAATTTTACTAGGTAGTTTTTCGATTGCGCTACTGAATGTTTGATTGAAGGAGCGGAGGCCATAAGTGCCTGAATATGCGTCCGCGATATTTAGCCCGTACTCAGATATTTTTTTGATCTGGTGAAAAAATAGTAAAATATTTTTTGGATTGAAGTAAAAATGCAGTGGGAATAGCCATGCATCTAAGGGCGTTACATGTCTAGAATAACGGACTCTTGCGGCCACTTCTAACACGATTTCTTTTAGGCGAGGCAAATCAGAATCTGGCAATTGGCGAACTGTAGTTATTAAATCTATCCTCTGTAGTGTTGATAAGTCGAAATCACTCATATTTGAAGTATTGTCGTGAATTTCATTCAGAAGAACTTCAAATTCTGCCAATGACCTAATTTTTGAAAATTTGGCTTGCCAAAATAAATCCGTACTCTCTTTGAATCGAGATGTTTTTATAATCGATTTATTAAAAGCAATACTGCCTAATGTTGATTTACTGAAAAAAATCGAATGACATGACTTTTGAGCAAATGCCGTAAATGGTCCATTGACTGTCAAAAGAATGAAGATCCAGAGCCATACTGTATATCTGGGGGCCTTAGTGAATTCCATGAAGTAGCAATTTGCAAAATTGACACCTGGCTTGAAACCCAATCCTATTCGACGCCTAATATTCGATTGGAGCCCAACCTTTTGCGCGAAACTACGGCCTCCGTCAGTAATCCTGAGCCTTTTAGTATTTCTTAACAGGGTTCAGTAAAATCGCCGTCAGATCAAATCTATTGAGGCTTCAAAAGGCTCCTGAATGTCCGACAAATCGGGGTAGGTTCAGTAGGGAGACATTTCCTTATCCTTAATTTAATGATTAAAACGCTTTAGCTTTAAATAAACTACAAAGACTGACTACCGTTCTTGCTTAGGACAAGGATCATTCCTATTAAAGGCATCAAAACACTGGCCTTTGTCATTCCAGATGGCTAGGTAATTAAGACTACGGCCATTCCCATAATAAGTGCCATGTTTTTCAAAGGTGTATTTAAACTCTTTTTTAATAATTGGAGCTTCTGCATCGCCGCGACCTCTGACTGTTATAATTTTGGCATTTCGAATAATTTTATCGGCAGCGCCCTGCCATCTTAAACAATCTTTCTTTTCCAAAACTGTTCCACTACTAGCGGTTAGCACCGTATTTTCATTGTCCAAAATATGGATCATAAACCCATATGGATCGGAGTAATCTCCATCATAATGGTCGACAAACTCACACTCTGTTATAACTCTGTCAGGACTAATAACAATATCAGTACCTAACGCATTAGGTTTACTGGCCTGATAATGCGAAGTTGCACAGCCTTGTAAAAGCAGTATAAATAAAAACATGATTAAATATTTATTTTTTTGTAAGCAGATCATATTCTTTCCTAAATTTTTCAAGTGCGTTGTCTTTTAATTTGCTCTTACTTTTTAGCATTCCTTTATATTCTAAAATAATTTCTTCTGCACTTGCTGGTCTACTTAGCTTTCCTTCGGCTAGTCTTTTCTTACGAGACAGCCACCTAACAGCCAGTGGAATCGCAACATCTGGATTCTTCAAATCTTTTTTTCGAATATTCTTAAAAATGAAATCTTTAACCTCACCAGTAGGGTCTTGTAATGCTTTTAATGTCTCAGGGGTAATCTGAGCGATTCCTATAGCCTTAAGATTTCCTGGCGGATCCACTTTAAAATCTGATTCACTTGCAATAAGTGCTTTAATTACATTTGGATCCAACGGAGGATTTGTATTAAACTTCTTATTAAAGTAATCACACCAAACTGCAATGAGTTCATCATATTTGTCACTCTTAGGTTGAGGGAGTTTATTTTTGGCCGGATAGATTATGTTTTTCTTATCGTAATTCTTGAAAACTTCTTTTATTTCAATGGAATTAAGATAAGTTCCTTTTAAACGCCTAACGTGACTATCTCTTATTGTCGTACCGGAAGGGTTCTTTTCGCTCACAGGAACATGCATTGGATGTTCACGTACTGTTGTTGTTTTCTTTTTAATTTTTTTTACCATACTAAGCCTAACTACGACCTTTAGCCACAAAAGAAACCAAAGAAGCGAATCGTTCACGCACTTCTTTGTACTCAGGTTCCGCTTCATATCCGTTCGGATAAAGTACAACATCGGGACTTAGTCCCATAAAAGCAGCCAGCTTTAAAGCGATACGAGGACCAACCTCGCGACGATTTTTTTCTATCGCAGAAAAGTTAGCCTGCGAAATCTTACAGGCATGAGCCATATCATCTTGTTTAATATTAAAATTAGCGCGGAAAGCTTTAATAAGATCACCCGTTGTTTTAGCGGCCTTAAAAATATCGATTGGTTTTTTTAAAGATGACTTCTTCATTTCTTACGACCTTTCTTATAATCATGCTCATCAGTAATCCGTGCAATTTTAATAACTATTTTTTTATCTACGATTCGATAAATAATTCTTCCGCGATTTGAAAATGCCGATGATCTATAACCAACCCACTCACCGAGTAAAGCATGATCAGCCCATTTAAAATCACCACGTATAGATTCAGGCCCATGAGCAGAGATTTGCTGAATCCAAGCATGGATAATAGCCTGATCTTCAATGGTCAATTTTTTAGATTTAATGAGTGCAGTAACTTCTTTTTCTACTGCTGAGCTTTCGAATTCGACTGACCACATATATCCATATTGACATATCAAATTTGATATGTCAATATGGACTACAAAAATTGACTCAATATAAGATTTTATTTTTTAAAAATATCTAGTGATTTCAAATACTTAGAGTTAGTTCGGAGATAATTTAAGTTTTGACTCTGCGGTCATTTCAATAATTTAAAAATTTGTGATTCTTTGAAAGTGGCTTTAGCAATTAAAAGTAATTTTTTCAAGGGAATCACAATGACAAATCCGAAACAGATGGGTTTTTTCGGTCGTATTCACCCAGTCAGCGCATTAATAAATATCGGCGAGACTCACGAACTGTTACGACTGACAAAAGTGATCCCGTGGCAAGATCAAATCGAAATTGCGATGAATTGCAGAGCTTCAAAAGTAAAAGCTTTAGTTGGCCCAGAGGCGCAGGATCTTGGAATTTTAGATTCAACATCACTGATGTCAGATACAACAGCGCAAGAAGCGATGATTCCCTACCCGAACGAAGTGGGCTTGATGAAAAGGTTTACAGATTTGGTTTCAAAAACCATATCCAAAGCTGGAACCAAAGCTTCGAAAATAAAGTCGAAGGTCAAAGAGATATCGAAAAAAGTAAAATCACTGGTTCGCGCATCACACTTGTTTGCGAAAACGAAAGAACAAAAGCAAAAAGTTGGCAAAAAACTCTATCACACGACGATGGAACTTCACGATTTAGTGAAAAGCTGTTTGAGTCAGTCAACAAACATCAAAAACAAGTCAGTGACGGAGCTTCAAAGGTTATCGGATTAAATGAGTATTTTATTTCCGCAAATTCTACATTTTATAAAAGCAGGTTTTGTGGCACCGAAAAAGATTATCCATTTACAAATGTCGGAGCTTTACTCAATTGTTCGCGGCAAGGCGGGAAAGTCAGTGGAATTTGGAATTAAATGGGGCATCAGTCGAATCGATGGTTTTGCACAGGGTTTTGTCATGGACAACGTTGCCAATGTGTCAGACAAGAAATTTTGTATCGATTCTATACAAAAACATATCGAACTTTTTGGCGAAGCTCCAAAGACATTCGGCTTCGACAGAGGTGGCTACAGTGGGCCCAATATCAACAAAGCGAAAAAGCTTGGTGTGAAAAATGTGGGTATAGCGCCACTAGGTCAAGCCGAATGGAGCGTATCGACGAAGATGTCGGAGAAAATCAAATGCGAGCGTGCGCAAGTCGAAAGGTGGCTAGCTCTCCTCTTGGATCTCGCAACTGTCACATTTTGGAATGTATTACATTATTTTTACAGTTAAATGACATAGTAAGCTCTATATTGCAGCTAATGGCGAACTACTGCACGATAGTCTAAATATGTGAAAAGACTTAATATTTCAGATATAATAACAATAGAGTACAATAATATTACAATTTTGGTACAATTACTGTATAGATATTTTAGTTCGATGCCGAAAGGCACAGGAAGGAGCTGTTATGGATAAGCAAAATTTCTCCAATATGTCCGGTCCTCAACTTGGTAAAATTCAAAATCATCTAGGTCTTTTGACCGAAGATAAAGAAGGCCATCAAGGATTTAATCCTGCTAAATTCATGAAAATAACTGGATTAAGCGCTTTAGGCGCTTCGAAAGTCACTGAAGCTAGTCGGCCATCAATGTACAAAGATTTTATTATTCTTAAACCTTCAACACGTTTAAGAGAACGAGTATACTCGTTAGTAACGGCTACTGACTTGGCGTACGATCTTTTTAATAAAAGCAAAGAAGACACAATAAACTGGATGATGTCCGCTAACTCGCTTCTTTTCGGATCTTCTCCGTTTGAGGTGTGCATGCGCGGAGACGGACAACCTTTAATTGAATGGCTCTTAGAACGTAGCGGCCAAGTACCTTTAGTTAAAAGAGCTTAATCTTTGAAACGGTCCAGATTACAAAAACCTTTTTTTAAGAATAAACCCGAAGCTCTTAAGCGCAGAACACAAACAAACCTGTTGGCAACTAGCAAGGCTACAGGGCTTCGGCATGAGTTCGGAAATATTAAAGGCTGGGAAGATACAATTAACGAGCTTGAGCGGAGAGCCGCAGTACAGCCGACTCAGATTTTTGGTAGTCTAAGTTTTTACAATTGGCTTTCATCTCAAAAAATAGATTTATCTTATTTAGAAAACGAATACCAAGATTTTGGATATCGATATGCCCATCCAAAGTTCGGCCCCCTAGCGATTGCTGGCAATTTAGCAATGGGTGGACGATTTAATATCGGCGGAGCACAGCTGGATAAGAATTTTCCAAGTCTTAAAATGTTTTCGTGCCTTTATATTGCCTCCTCAGAAGAAAGTGCCATTGAAGAAGCAGTAAAACCTTTGGGTGGACTTCAAATGTATAAGTTAAAGCCAAAAAGAACACTAAAACTTTGGGACTTACAAAAAGTAATTACAAAATTAAACTATCCTAATTTAGATAACCAAGTGAAATCGTCACACGGTGAGAAAATCTGGGCATATCAAAAATTTCCTATTGAGTCACAAATTCTGTCACATTACCTTAAAAACTTAGGCGGCGATGGTATCTTTTTTGGATCGACTAAATTAGATGGTCATAAAAATATCGCATTATTTTTTACCGATGATGCTGATGCAAAAAATAATATGGAAATAGTAACTTAAGATTTCCGTTTTATAAAAAATGTTCGTAACTTCTAAAATGCGTAATTAAGTTTTATTCTAACGTCAGCCGATCATTTTTTTTAAAAAAACCGTTTGTCTTTTTAAATCATGTTATCGAGAACACTCGTAGAAGCTGCTGGATTGGCAATATCTGATATTACACTTGGTCCAAACCCTATAAATAACACTGTGATGATTCGGCGTTCAGTAAAATGGGATAGAGTTAAAGGTGCCAAGCCATATATTGATAATAATTTTAAAAATTCTGCTGCTGTAGGAATTAAGTCACGCGTACTTCATCCAGAAGTTACAAACTACTTAAAAAAATTATTACCGTGTATTCAAGGTGAACAGTTATTTACCATTGATGGAGAACTTCTGACATATCGGCAGATTCAGTACAAGTACAACGAAGCACTTAAATCTGCTAACTTGTCTTTTACATCAACGCATATATTAAGATGTGGTTCTGCAACCGAGTCCTACAATAAGCATGGTAATACTGCCTCTGACACACATACAAAGATCCACATGGCTGTGGTGTGGTAGGAACATATTGGATTAAGCAAAATGATTCAATGATGGCAATCAGCTATTTTGAAAAAGTTTGTGATTACGGAGATACAGGTGGGTGCGCGGTACTTGGAAACTTAAAACTTCAAAATCAGCGGGTCTTCGACCTGTGATTCCTGCAAGTCATCGAGCTGTGCCTGACATTAAATGTTATGTAAATGTTGTGTGAATATGATGTGAGTATGATGTGAGTGGCATGCAGTGTAGGCGATGGCGATGAAGAGACATATGCC
>JANPNP010000162.1:0-3572 GCA_031427535.1 Bdellovibrionales bacterium
TTACAAACCAGAAATTTCCTTAGAATTCATACGATCGTAGGAAAATACACACTAATACTGCCACGGGAATTTTTTAAAGTTTTTAGGTCGCTTTTCGATAAAAGCATTACGGCCTTCGGTAGCTTCTTCTGTTCCGTATGCTAGACGGGTGGCTTCACCAGCAAACAGCTGCTGGCCAACTAAGCCATCGTCCACCAAATTAAATCCGTATTTCAACATGCGCATTGCTGTCGGAGATTTTTCGTTCATCTCGGCCGCCCACTGAAGCGCAACTTTTTCTAAATTCTCGTGTGGCACAACTTCGTTAACCATGCCCATTTGAAATGCTGTTTCTGCATTATAATTACGACCCAAGAAAAAAATCTCACGGGCTTTTTTCTGTCCAACTTGCCGGGCTAAATAGGCCGAACCATAACCAGAATCAAAACTTGCAACGTCGGCATCGGTTTGCTTAAAAATTGCATGTTCTTTCGAGGCCAAAGTCAGGTCGCAAATAACGTGCAGTGAATGGCCACCACCGACCGCCCAACCCGGAACAACGGCCACAACTATTTTTGGCATAAACCGAATTTGGCGCTGCACTTCTAAAATGTGAAGGCGTCCCTGCTTCGCAAGATCAACTTTGGTTTGTTCACTTGTTCCGGTGCCGTTATTGTCAGAACCTTCGTATTTGTAGCCGTCTTTGCCGCGAATGCGTTGATCACCGCCAGAACAAAATGACCAGCAGCCATCTTTCGGTGATGGACCGTTGCCGGTTAGTAAAACCACACCCACATCGGCAGAAATGCGTGCATGTTCCAACGCAATTGATAATTCGTCGACGGTTTTTGGACGAAATGCATTACGCACTTCAGGTCTGTTGAAGGCGATGCGAACAGTGCCCTGATTTTTTGCGCGGTGGTACGTGATGTCGGTAAAATTAAAACCATTAACTTCGTTCCATGCGGTGGGGTCAAAAATATCTGAAACTTTTTTGCTCATAAAAAAGTTGTAGCATTGACCTGCGATCATGTCCAAGCCAAGATGTTACAAGTTACCACAGATAAAAAACAGATACGGCCTTCGCACTAGCAGGGAGCAACACAATGGTTCACGATTTAAGTCCCTTTATTTTCAAATTTCCAGCGATAAGTTTATGGGGCGACCAGTTCGGTATTCGTTGGTATGGCTTTTCGTATATGCTGGGATTTATCTGTGCGTATAAAATAATCTCGTGGCTTGCAGAGCGTCAGCGCGCTGGATTAAATTACACTATGGTCGGCGATTATATCACTTACGCGGCTATCGGTACACTTGTGGGCGGACGCCTTGGTTACTGTTTATTTTATGATCCCAGTTTATTTTTTAGTTTCAGACCAAGCCTTCCGTTTTGGGGCGTCCTTGCCGTGAACGAAGGCGGAATGGCCAGCCACGGCGGCATTATCGGTATAATCATCGCAGCTATTTTATATGCGAAAAAGCACGGTTTAAATTACGTCTATCTTTTAGATTTAGCTGCCGTCACGGGACCGCTAGGTTCTTTGTTTGGACGTATCGCTAATTTTATAAATGGCGAACTTGTCGGACGAACAGCCGATCCAGCGTTTCCGTTAGCCGTAAAATTTCCAAATGACATTTTAAATTGGCCAACGCAAGAATTTGACCGCCTTAGCACTTTAGCACCCGTTGCAGAAAAAGTCGGAATAGAAACATCAAGATGGAGTGAACTTCTTAGCAACTTTCGCACGGATGTAACAGCTCGCGATCAAGTTTTTGGTGTGTTAAATAAAATCATTCACGAAATCCAGAATGGCAACACGGCTGCCAAAGAGGCGATCGGTGCTGTTCTTGATCCGCGCCATCCCTCACAACTTTACGCTGCAGCCAGCGAAGGTCTGTTTACTTTTTTAATTCTATTTTTCCTCATGCGCAAATCGCGTAGACCAGGTTTTATTGCGGGCTGGTTTATTATAATTTACGCTGTCATGCGAATTGCTAACGAACAGTTCCGTTTACCTGATGCACATATTGGGTATCAGCTTTTCGGATTAACACGCGGGCAGTGGCTAAGTGTAGCTATGTTCTTAGTGGGTGTGGTGGTTCTGTTTTACTGGACACGCACGCAGTCACAATTAATTCATGGTTGGAAGCGCGAAGACAGTGTTCGCGTTGGCCGCCGGTAAGGGTGCCCGCACCCTGTTATTTTAAGTTCCTCTGATTTATTGGATGTCAGTCCAGACCAAAGTCGTTAGCACCGTATACACGTTGGAGCTTTAGACCTCTAAAGGGAGAAAAATTTAATTATAATGGTCAAGACCATTATAATTATTTTAAGCAGCTCTTGAGTTAGTCTCAAAAACCGCCGAAAACGACTACAGTTGAGTATAGTTCGCATATCGGATCTCCTTTCGTGGTAAATGAAAAAGAGAACCTTAAAAGGGAACAGGGTGAAGGCTCTGTTCCCTTTTGCATTTCTTGTGCTAGATTTTTTTTGCCTTACAAATTTAAAAGTTCAGATTTGGTTACTGGTTTTTCTTCGCCGGTCGTGAAGTTTTTCAGTTTGTATTCAACAGAACCATTTTCTTGATCAAAAATCAAAATCGCAAAAACTGCTTCAGCAGTTCCTGCAAGCTTACTTATTTTCTCTAGTTTCTTTTTTAAATTGCCAGTAGGAAAACTAAAACATTTTCTATCTTTTGCTACCAGCGCGCTTTGGATGTGTACCGCTTCCAGTTCGGCTTTTGCGCCGATCGCTGCAAAGCAAAATACGGTCTTATCTTTTGCTGGCATTAAAGTTAATTCGCAAAGATCAGCTAAGCGGTCAACACCGGCCGCAAAACCAACGCCTGCGGTTTTGGGTCCACCTAACATTTCAACTAAGCCGTCGTAGCGTCCACCCGAAAGTATGGCACCTTGTGCACCAAGTTCTGTCGTCGTAAATTCAAAAACTGTGTGGCAATAATAATCTAGGCCGCGCACTAGTTTTGGATTTAATTTGTACGGAATGTTTAGTAAATTAAGACCTTCAAGAACTTTCGCGAAAAAAACTTTAGATTTTTCGTTTAAAAAATTATCCATCAGCGGGGCGCCAGCGATTAACTTTTTATCGCCTTCATCTTTAGAATCTAAAATACGCATCGGGTTTTTTTCTAAGCGCACCTGCGAATCGGGCGATAATTGTGATTTCAGCGGAGTTAAAAAATCGACCAATGCTTTACGGTAATCGCCACGTGATTCTTGATCACCCAACGTGTTGATTTCTAACATGCATTTATCGCTTAAATTTAATTTTTTTAAAATATTCCAGGCCAGGTCTAAACATTCAACATCAGCTAGCGCCGATTCTAAACCTAAAATCTCGACACCGAACTGAGTAAATTGGCGGTAGCGCCCTTTTTGCGGGCGTTCGTAACGAAACATCGGACCGTAGTAATAAAGTTTAAGCCGTTGCTCTGGTGCGTGCCAGTCGTAGCATCGCCTCAAAACCCTTTCCCCAATGACGAACCACCAATGGAACCAACTCCACTCCGTCATTCGCGGCGAGACCGTTAACCCGCTCCCCGTCGCCTTCATCGTCGACTGCCCGTGGCTGC
>JANPNP010000163.1:0-2163 GCA_031427535.1 Bdellovibrionales bacterium
AATTTTTTGTAAAGAGCCGCGGGCGCAAGCGTAGGTTCGGCTGCAGCGCTAATGCCATCCGCGAAGTAGGTTTCAATAAACCGAGTTGTCATGGATCCATTCTGAAATTCAGCGTGATTTAAAATCTCGATTAAATACGGAATGTTTGTGTGCACGCCAAAGACAATGCTTTCATTTAAAGTATGAATCATTTTCTGAATTGCTCTGGCGCGTGTTTCATCCCACACGATAACTTTAGCTATCATCGGATCATAGTGCGCAGTAATTGTATCGCCACTTTCAAAACCGTATTCAAATCTGCGGCGCGGCCCATTAGGCCAAATCTGTGTTCCAATTTTTCCGGTCGATGGCATTCCATTTTTGTAAGGATCTTCGGCATATACACGGCATTCTATGGAATGACCTTTTGGAATGCGAATATCTTTCGCGCTAAATACAAACTTTTCAGCTGCAGTAAGGATTTGTAATTTAACTAAATCGACCCCCATGACCTCTTCGGTCACCGGGTGTTCAACTTGCAGCCGGGTATTGACTTCGAGCAAATAAAATTTTCCGTCTTGTAGCAAAAATTCTACTGTGCCCGCATTACGATAATTTCCAATGGTCGCAATGGTACACGCAACTTCGGCCATTTGCCGCCGCAGATCATCTGTTAATGAAGGCGATGTGGCTTCTTCGATAATTTTTTGGTGGCGCCGCTGCACCGAACATTCACGGTCAAAATAGTGTTTAACATTTCCCGTGCAGTCGCCAAAGATTTGAAATTCGATATGCTTAGCGCGCTCTAAATACTTTTCTAAAAATATTTTTTCGGAACCAAAAGCTGATTTTGATTCCCGCTGTGCACTTTCGATAAGTTCTTTGGCTTCGCTTAAGGTTCTAATTAATTTCATTCCGCGGCCGCCACCACCAGCGGCTGCTTTAACAATTACCGGTAAACCAATTTTTTCGACTTCAGTTAGCAGGGTTGGTATGGTTTGATCGTCGCCCTCGTAACCTGGTAGCAGTGGCAAGCCAGCATTTTTTGCTAAATTCTTAAAACTGATTTTATCACCTAACAGACGTATTGAATCTGACGACGGGCCAATAAAAACTAAGCCAGCTTTTTCACAAGCGTGTGCAAAATCAGCGTTTTCTGATAAAAATCCAAAGCCAGGATGTACGGCATCGGCACCAGCAGCAATCGCTGCATCAATGTTTGCGGTTATATTCAAATAGCTTTCGGCCGTTGGCGCTGGACCAATACAAATGGATTTTGTCGCTAACCGATATGCACGTGAATTCATATCTGCATCTGAATGAAGCAGAACTGTTTCAAGACCAAGCTCTTCGCAGGCATGAATTATGCGAACTGCCACTTCTCCACGATTAGCAATTGCAACTCGGTGAATTGATTTCATCATTTTTTTATAATCTTGTTTTAAATACTTGTCACTTTCTGTAAAATAAACTTATGAAGATTGGACTGTATTTAGATCCTATATCGATGCAAATCTTGAAAAATGGCATTTTTGTCAGTTGCGAGCCCAAAGATCGCATCGAAAAAATTTCGCCAGGCCTTACCAACGAGCGTGTTGCCGAAGTGGGTCATACGTATTTGGTATGTGACATGAAAAAAGAAGAGCTTGGGAAGGCCAAACTTGTGGAAGCTTTTACCACCACTTTCGGTGACCCAAACCCGCGATTATTGCAGCTTATTGGATTCGAAAACAGCCTAGAACGCTTCCACACCGAATATTCGGCTTTTTACAAACAGCAATTCCCAGATGAAGATTTAATCGAAGAAACCGAACTTTTTGTAACGGTGTACACACCCGTCCGCGATAGCTAATTACTTTTTACTAATAAATTTTTGCAGTCGACTTTGGCCTTCGGCGCTGACACGTCTTTCAGAGATAACTTGTGTGGTTTTTTTCATTTGCCCAGCCCAATCTAAAGTCGGCAATTGATTCAGCAGTTTTTTGGTTTCATTCATGGCTTCTAGGCCATTGTTTTCAAAAGTTTTTACGCAGTTTTCAATGACAGCAGCACCGCTGAAAGTAGCGTGAACCAATCCGATAGCTTTCCCCTTTTCAGAATTGAAAACTTCAGCTGAAAGCATTAATGGTCGCACGAAGGCATCGGGAACTTTTTTTAAAACAAAACTCGAAATAACAGCAGGCA
>JANPNP010000164.1:0-4055 GCA_031427535.1 Bdellovibrionales bacterium
CGTGAATTTATTCCTGCCGTTAAAAAGGGCCTGGAAGATACTTTGCCGAATGGTGTGTTGGCGGGCTTCCCTGTTGTAGGAAGAAGCCTGGGGCGTTCCATTGGGTCTGCTAGCACGCACGGGTCGTGGTTTAGCGTACGATTTTATGCATTTACATTACCGCTGCACTCCGACAGTTTTAGCTATGGGTGTATCGATGATTGATTCCATTCGCTTAATGATGAATCGCTCGACCGATCCATCAACTGGCGGGCGAAACTTTTCTAACCACTACGTTTTTCCAGATTTAAAT
The DNA here is from genome assembly GCA_031427535.1 of Bdellovibrionales bacterium. Taxonomy (GTDB): domain Bacteria; phylum Bdellovibrionota; class Bdellovibrionia; order Bdellovibrionales; family Bdellovibrionaceae; genus Pseudobdellovibrio. Next base: position 293 of record JANPNP010000164.1, read on the forward strand.
ATTGCACCTGTAACGTCTCCGCTTGAGGTTCAATATCCGATGGCATGTGGCACAGCGCATGCGCAAAAAAGATTTGGTAAAAAAGCAATTTCGATTGTAACGGGCGGTGATGCCGGTACGGCTGAAGGTGATTTTGCTTCGGCGCTGATTTTGGCATCTAGGCGGGGACAAGAACTTCCGGTTTTAATTACGGTGCAAAATAACAAATGGGGAATTTCCACGTGTTACGATGGTCAACATGGTGAAAACGAAATTGCGGACCGCGCGCGCGCGTTTAATATCAAATCACGTGTCATCAATGGCAACGATCCGGTCGAATCCTATTTAGCAATTCAAGAAGACATAGACTACATCCGAAAAACGGGAAAGCCTGCGTTCATTGAAGCACATGTTTCCAGACTTTATGGTCATTCATCTGCCAGCGGAGCTAACCCCATTGCTAGTGAGGTGGACCCAGTTAAAGAATTTGAAGCCCGGTTGTTAAAGGCTGGAATACTGACCACGGATAAAGCGAAAAGTATTTGGCAATCGTTTGAAGACGAAGGCGTTCGCGCTTTAGCCGAAGTGCGCGGCGAGCCGGTCCCACAGTCAGATACAATTTGGGATCATACCTTTGCAGCAAATGAAAACGCGGACTGGAGAAAATTTTAATGTCTAACATGGCACAGGCCATTCGCATGGCCCTTCATTTTGCAGAAACCAATTACGAATTAAAAGATGTCTTCGGACAAGACGTTGGCGCGCCATTGGGTGGTGTCTTCACTGCGACCCAGGGATTGAAAACGGCGTGGAATTCCCCTTTAGACGAACGCGGAATTATTGGAATGGCAATGGGAATAGCCATGGCAGGTGATCGCTGTGTTGCTGAAATTCAATTTGCTGATTATATTTTTAATACGATCGATCTTTTAAAGATCGCTGGAAATACCTTATGGTGTACCAATGGCCAGTATCCGCTTTCAATGACGGTAATGACCCCGGTGGGCGCTGGCATTCGTGGAAGTGTTTATCATTCGCATTCTTTCGATGCGTGGGCTTCGCGCTTGGCAGGTTGGAAAGTTGTAATGCCGTCTAATCCGTTGGACGCTTACGGACTTTTGTTATCATGCATATTAGATCCTAATCCGTGTTTATTTCTAAAACCAAAAGCATTGATGCGTGTTCGCGGCGAGGATTTAATTCCGGGTGAACCGGCTGACGAAAAACAATTAAAAGCAATGATCGATGCACCTATTGGTGACCGTGTGAAATGGAAAGCAAAGTGGCCAGCAGTTTCTGAATATCTTGTGCCTTTTGGAAAAGGAAAAATCACGCGTCCTGGGCAGGACATCACAGTGGTAAGTTATGGCCGGCACTTGCTTTTATGCAACGAAGTCGCGGACAAATTAAACGCTGAGGGTTTTTCGGTTGAAGTCATCGATCTACGTTCGATTTATCCGTACGACTGGCAGATGATTAAAGCTTCGATTCAAAAAACCAAACGCGTTTTATTTGTTAATGAAGATACTGAAGTTACAAATTTCGCAGAACATTTGGCGTACCGAGCCACTTCGGAATTGTTTTATGAATTGGAAGCAGCACCCAGAGTTTTAGCTGGTAAAAATTTGCCAGGAATTGGACTGCATCCTAACTTAGAAGACGCCAGTGTGCCGCAGAAGCACGAGATCGAACAGTTGGTACGTGACATATGCGCTGAGGCTCCGTGAAAAATACAAGATCGAAGCGTCGGCCTAAACGCACAGTTACCGTTGCTGAATTGCCATTTGATAAGTATGCGCTTTACCACAAGGCTGTGCAGTCGCCCGAAACTGATGTTGAATTTTATCAAAAAGCTTATTTCGATATTATGAAATCTAAAAATCTAACCACACTGCGCGAAGATTTTTGTGCCGGCGGTGCTATCAGCGCTGAATGGGTCAAATTAAATAAAAAGTATAAGTCGTGCGGCTTAGATTTAGATCCGGAACCATTAGCTTATGGACGGAAAATGTATATCTCAAAGTTGTCGGCTGATCAGCAATCGCGCGTTGCTTTGATCGAAAAAAATGTTCTAGAGCCCGGTATTCCAAAAGCAGATATTGTTGCAGCTGTGAATTTTTCTTACTGCATTTTTAAAAAAAGAGAATTGCTCAAGAAATATTTTGCAAATGTCTATGATTCACTTAACAGTAAAGGTCTTTTTGTCACTGACATTTTTGGTGGCTCGCAGTGTGCGGATGAAATAGAGGACCGCACAAAATTTAAAAACATGACTTACTATTGGGATCAGCAGTCTTTTGATCCGGTAACTAACGAAGCCCTTTTTCAGATTCACTTTCGCTTTAAGAATAAAAAGTATGAAAATGTATTTACTTACGACTGGCGTTTATGGACCATACCTGAACTTAGAGACATCATGACCGAAGTTGGTTTTAATAAGGTGATCGTCTACTGGGAAGGTACAAATCGCCGGGGTGGTGGTGATGGGATATTTAGTCCGGTAGAAAAAGGCGAGGCCTGTTTAAGTTGGATTGCCTATGTTGTTGGAGTGAAAAACTAATGAGTGAAGTCCGCCAGACTTTAAAAATAAATAATTTTGAAGTTTGGGTAAATTTAGGCTGTTCCGCCCAGGAACAAGCAAATCTGCAGCCCGTTAGTTTTACCCTTGAGCTTAAATTTTTAAAAAATTTAAGTGGTTGTCACACAGATAAATTAACGGACGCTACCGATTACGTTTTACTTACACAAATTATAAAAAATACCGCAACTGTGAAAGCGTATCACTTAATCGAGCATATGAATCAGTGTGTCCTTGATAAGCTTGTTGATAGTCTTAAGCAGCAGCAAATTTTTGCCGAAGTTATTTTAACAATTCGCAAGTTGCGGGTTCCTGTTGAAAATCTTAAAGACGGCGTGGAGTTCACGTGTCAACAGATGCTGTCGTAATTGGGCTTGGATCAAACTTACTGGACCGGCTTACGAATCTGCGTCAGGCGTTGGCTGAACTAAAAAAAATTCGTGGTGTGTGTGTTCAAAATGTTTCACCGATCTATGAATCAACCGCCCAGGTTCCTGAAAATGCTCCGGCTGGTTGGAATCAAGATTTTTTAAACGCTGCAGTTTTGATTCACTGTGAAAGTTTAAATCCGCATCAGCTTTTGTTTGAACTAAAAAAAATTGAAAAAACATTAGGCCGTGCTAGTTCGCAGGTGTGGGCGCCGCGTCCGATTGATCTTGATATATTGTATTGGGATAATGTCATACTTCCAGATCGCCACAACGCTGAATTGCCGTTGACCATTCCACATCCGCAGTTAATTCATAGGCCATTTGCCTTGTTGCCACTGCTTGATGTGCACCCATTGGCTAAAGTTGACAAACCTGCTTGGGCTAGCGGCTATTCCTCGTTAATTCCATTTCAGACTAAACGTTCATTAACTTATTTTTGGCCAAAGCTGGTTGGGGTCGTAAATGTGACCACTGATTCATTTTCGGATGGCGCAGAAAATCTTAATTTGGCAAAAATTGATTCCTTATTAAAGGCAAAGGTTGATGTCATAGATGTAGCGCGATGTCCTGCGGCGTGGTGACGATGACCGCGCCGGTCACCGGCACTTTTTGGGCGAGCGTCAAATGAATATCGCCGGTGCCGGGCGGCAGATCGACGATCAGGTAATCGAGATCATGCCAGTTGGTTTCATTGAGCAATTGTTCGAGCGCCTGCGTGACCATCGGGCCGCGCCACACCATCGGTGTTTCCGGGTCGATCAAGAATCCGACGCTC
>JANPNP010000165.1:0-15218 GCA_031427535.1 Bdellovibrionales bacterium
ATTAGTTTTGTTACTAAATTTCGTGATGAATTTGAATTTTTCGTACGCGAAGGAAAATCAAAAGTAAAAGGTACAGCTTACAAAGGAACATCTCATGTTGAAATGCACCATTAATGGCGTTGCTCTGGAAGTAAACCCAGGCACCACAATTATTCAAGCTATGACTGAAAATGCGCAGCGAATCGCACATTATTGCTGGCACCCAGGGCTTAGCATTGCCGGCGTCTGCCGACTGTGTATGGTCGAAATTCAGGGAAATCCGCGTGTGCAAATTGCTTGTAACACTATGGTCACTGAGGGCATGGTCATAAACAACACCTCCGATAAAGTAAAAGAAGCTGTTAAATGGGGCTTAGACTTTCATTTGATTAATCATCCCCTTGATTGTCCTGTATGTGATCAAGCCGGTGAATGCGGCTTACAAGATCAGTACATGGAGTACGGCCAGTACGATTCTGAAATGGCCGAGAAAAAACAAAAAAAGCATAAAGTTGTCGATCTAGGACCCACAGTTGTTTTAGATTCGGAACGCTGTATTTTATGTTCACGCTGCGTACGCTTTACCGACGAGATTTCAAAGACCAACGAACTTGGAATTTTTAATCGTGGTGATCATGCTGAAATTGGCACGCACGCTGGAAAACAATTAGATAATAAATATTCTTTGAACACCGTTGATATTTGTCCTGTTGGTGCGCTGACGTCTAAAGATTTCAGATTTAAACAACGGGTGTGGTATCTTAAAGATTCACAAACGGTTTGTAATGGCTGCTCTACTGGTTGCAACGTTAAAGTTTATTACAATAAAGAGGGTTTGTTTCGTGTAAAGCCAGTTTACAACGCTGAAGTGAACGGGCACTGGATGTGTGATGAGGGTCGCGATACGTACAAGTTTGTTAATAAAGATGTGCGTTTGTTAAAGGGCTCTAAGTATTCAAATAATAAATGGAATTTAGAAATGCATCCCGGAGCCGCAGCTAAAGACGTTGCAGCATCACTGAAGGAAGCAAAAGCCGAAGAAATTGCGTTAGTTTTAACGGGGCAGCACACGGTTGAAGAATACGAAGCAATTGTGACTACATTTGTGAATGTATATAAAACGAAAAACATTTTTCACTGGGTGAATAACAAGGAAACTTTTGAAAGCTTTGATGGCTTACTACTTCGTGGGGATAAAAACCCGAATACCAAGGGCTTACTACAGACTTTAGAAAAATATGGTTTAATCACAAAGTGGTCTGACCTTGAAGACGGCTTAAAGTCTAAAAAAATAAAGCATTTGGTCGTTGCAGGTCCTGAGAATATTTTTGTTTACCCTGATCTGCAATCGAAGTTGCAATTATTTACACAGGCTGAAAACTTTGTTTATCTGTCATCAGCTAAAGTTCCTTCGTTAAATACATTTGCGGGATCAAATATAATTACGCTGATACCAACAAAAACCTTCATTGAAAAAAATGGAACATTTGTTAATGCGAATGGACTTGCGCAGAAATTTAAAAAGGCAACGACAGTTGTAAGCGAAGCGCTAACCCTTATCGAAGCTGCGGCTTTGATTTCTGGTCAAAATGTAAATGTAGCGCCAGTGCCCGAAGAAAATCTGCTGGTTGCTACCAACACGCGAACAGATCAGGTGACGCTAGAGCGTCGTAAGAAAAATGAATTTGTTTTCAATCGCGGGCCTTTGTAGGCCCAGATAGACGGAGATTTTTATGTCAGTAGTAAAGCAAAAAGAAGATTCAAAGCAGTGGTACTTTATCGATGTGACTGTGGGTTTAATTATCACGATGAAGCATTTGCTATCGAATCTATTTAATCGTAAAAAAATGATCACTTTAAATTACCCGGAAGAAAAGTACGAATATTCTCCGCGCTTTAAAGGCAATCACGTTTTAACAGTGAAAAAAGATGGTTCCATTCGTTGTACAGCGTGCATGTTGTGTGCGACAAACTGCCCGGCAGAATGTATTACGATCAAGGCCAGCGAACATCCGGACGCCCAAGTTGAGAAATATCCAATCAGTTATGAAATTGATATTTTACGCTGTGTATTTTGCGGCTTTTGCGAAGAGGCCTGTCCTGTCGACGCTGTTCGTTTGGGGCCTGAATGGCAAACACCTGGATTAAATGGTGCGAACTTTATTTATGATATTAATCATTTAGCCTACCGAGCAAATCTTAAGGGTGGGGTTCAGTCTGTACTTGACGATAAAGACCGGCACAAAGCGGGGATTTAACCGTCTGCGCTTTCTTTTAAGATTTTAATGGCTTCAATAACTGTTGGAAGGTGTTATGGACGATTCGGTCAGTAATAATCAGCAAACTCCGTTCGTTATAGAATCTAATATTGATATTGCGCCACTACTGATGGCCTTCGATCAATTCCATGAAGCCTTAAAAATTGCTAAATCAGATTTAGAAAAAGTAGGTACGATTCAGTATTTTGAATTTACGTACGAACTGGCGTGGAAAACTTTAAAGCGTATTTTAAATGGCCGAGGCAAAGATTTAAATAGCCCAAAACCTATTTTTCGAGAAGCAGCGTTAGAAAAACTAATCGATAACCCAGAGCTATGGTTCGATTTCACAAAAGATAGGAATGAAACTGTTCATTCCTACAACAAACTAATAGCAAATAATATTTTTAAGGATTTGCATTTGTTTGATGCTGAAATGTTAAAATTGATCATAAAAATTAAATCACTTAAACAACTCTAATGAAAAGTATTCAGCTAGAGCCCCATCATTTGGAAATTGTAACACGTATTTTAAAAGAACTTAATGTGTCGACTTATGTGTTTGGCTCAAGGGTTAAAAATACAGCTAAGCCGCTTTCTGATTTGGATCTGTGCTTGAAAGAAAACTATGGCAAGTCGGTAGTTAGAAAATTACAAGATGCATTTGAAGAGTCCGATCTACCTTTTAAAGTTGATGTTGTTGTTTGGTCAGAATTGTCTGATAGCTTTAAAAAACATATTGAATCTGATTTGGTTAAATTCGGCTGATAAGAATCGGGCCTTATGGAAAGAATCAGGACTTTAAGACCGCAAAACCCTATTAGATTTACCGCAAAAGCCTAAACCTATATTGCCGCCTCTGCTTTTTCCTGCAAAGACCAAATCGGATGAAGCTTGGTTAACAGAATTAAAAAAGAAAAATTATATCCGTAAGATTGGCCCACGTCTTTACACTTCAGTACCGAAGGCTGAAGAAAAAAAACTTGTGCAAAGTCAGTGGTCGCAAATTATAAATGAACTTTATCCCGGGGCACTGCTTAGCCATCGTAGCGCATTGGAATACAAGCCATCTTCTGAAAACAATATTATTATAACAAGCACCACCAACCGTCGCGTAAATTATCCTGGGCTAACCCTTCACTTTGTACGCGGACCCGAAATGCGGTCAGATGATGAAGTCTTTTCGAAGTTTCATGCCTCGTCAACAGCTAGGGCTTATTTAGAAAACTTCTCTTCAACCAAAACGACAGCTTGGCGCACATTAAGCAATATAGAAATTGAAGATAAGCTAGAAAGTCTTTTACAAGCTAAAGGCGAGGACAGTCTAAACAGACTTCACGACCATGCCCAAAAAATCGCAAAAGAACTGTCTTGGCATAAAGAATTTGAAAAATTGAATAAAATGATCAGCGCTCTATTAGGAACACGCACTTCTGAATCTTTAAGTTCACCTAGGGCTAAGGCCCGAGCCCAGCAAAAGCCGTTTGATCTTGAACGGATCATTCGGTTTGATGTTCTTTTTTCAGCTCTTAAGTCGGCGCCATTAAAAGAAATCAAAGAGGGCTTTTCTAGCAATGAACACTATCGTAACAAAGCATTTTTCGAGGCCTACTTTTCTAACTACATAGAGGGTATCACTTTTGAAATTGAAGAGGCTGAAGAGATCATTTTTGATCGGAAAATTCCAGCGGATCGCCCAAAAGATGCTCATGATATTTTAGGGACTTTCAACATTTTATCTGACCCTAATGAAATGAAAAAAACTCCGCACAATTATTTAGAACTAGAGTCTTTGATCAAAGAACGGCATTACGCCCTAATGCATAATCGCCCCGAGGTTTTCGCAGGTCGATACAAAGAAAAGCCTAACAGGGCTGGCGATACACATTTTGTTCACCCAGATAACATTCATGGAACTTTTGAGCAAGGCTTTCAAAGATATCAAAATCTGCCAGCGGGTTTAGCGCGAGCGGTTTTTATTATGTTTATGATTTCAGAAATTCATCCCTTTAATGACGGCAATGGACGAATTGCCAGAGTCATGATGAACGCTGAACTTTTTGCAACTAAACATTCTACTATTATTATTCCCAATATATATCACGAAGATTATTTATCTAGCCTTCGTGCGCTGACACGTCGTGACCGGCCAGAGCCGCTAATTAAAATGCTCGCTCGTGCACACAGTTTTTCAAATTTAGATTTTTCAATTTATAAAAAAGCACTTCAGCAAATAGAAATTAAAAACTGGTTCCGCGAAGCAAGTGAAGCAAGGCTTATTGAATAGGGGGTTTAACCGTTGACGGTAGCTTGCGTAATAAAATACTCCTATGGAGTATGATCCACAGATTACCTAATTTATCGAAATCGCACAGTTTTTTCTTGTTCGGAGCCCGCGGTGAACTTGGATTTCAATCTTAGCAAGATAAGGAGCCAGCGCTCAGCCTGGTTGCAAACGCCCTGGCACCCGTGCTAGACGATTAAGACAGGCACAGATCGGGTGTTCAACCATTCCCACTTTCGTTCAACGTTTTCATCACCTGAAGAATTTCTTTTAATGTCTGTTTATTTTTTTTGGTCTCAATTTCTTTTGCGGCTTTTTTATAAAGCGCTTCATACTTACCGTAACTGGTGGCCATGATTGCAGGGCCTGTGCGTGAGGGATCGGTATCATCAAGTTCTATTAAAATTTTTAAAGTGCGCTTAATAAGCTCGAGATCTTTTATATTATTTAATTTCTTCTCGGAAATTTTTTGTAAGTTTTCAAAGGTGTTTAACTTTTTTGGGGATTCTTCCGCGTGGATTTGGAAGCTAATGACAAGTATAATTAAGAAAATATTTTTCATTTGCCACCCAATTTTACCATGACACTTACTAATTTATAAATCTTTTTCCTGGCCGTGCGATTTCCTGGTGTTTCGCTAATTGGCACAGTTAATCCAAAATCGCTTACATAAGCGTTTTGACCGGGTAGGCCTGTCTTAATTTCAATGTGGCCACAGTCCCGGATGTATGAGGCACCTCTGCAAGGTGTTCCACTGGAATAGACTAATACCGCACCAATGGGCGCTGCCGATGGGTTGTTTTTTAGTAATTTATCGTATGGTGGAATTTCTAAAAGGTTGGTAAATCCGTGTTCTTCCCGCTTTAAAGAAATGCGGGCGTTCAGAGCAAACACGTCATCATAGCGCGCTGGAATTAACCCAGGTCCAATTGGTTTACCTGGCTTAGCAGCTAAGGCATTCTTCACGAACTTGTAGCATTTTCCTGTCGATCTTTGTTTTTTTTTAGCAACGGCATACTTAATAGTTGCAGTAACTGCAGCACTAACACTGTAGTCAGCAATCTGCTTTTCCAAAATGGCTTGGTCTTTTTGAGCTTGAGTTTTAACTTTATTAGCAATTTTGCGAAGGTCCCTATTATTAACTTGGGTAGCAGGCGATAGGCCGCCTGGTGTATCTTCCCCACAGTTTCCACTGGCACATTCAGTTTTTGTATTTAAAGCTTCACTAAGCTTAATAAATCGCGCTTGCGCCTGTGAAAAAGAAAACCCAATTGCAACGATAATACTAAAATAAAAAATCCAATTCATACCTGTTCTTTCGGTGAAAATAACAGTCATCTAAATTGGATTTTAATTAAACTAGACTAGCCGTTCGTCTTAGATGTCGATCCCTAAAAAGACTTTCATGTAAGTGCCGCTCATGTCGATATTCTTTGATGTGTTATCGATGGAATTTTTGGAATCGTTCCATTTAAATCCCATGTAGCCAACTTCTGCGCCAACAATTAATGGAATGATAATTAAGGGTTTAACTTCAAGCTCAAGTCCCAATGAATACGATGTCATGCTGCTTGGCGTGACATCTACTTTTGGTACGCCACCTTCTTTTATAGTGAAGCCGCCAGAGTGTGAAATTCCGTAAGATGCAATTGGGCCGAAGTGGATAATTGTATCAAGTAGGCGATAATTAACTAAAATTGCTGTGCGCGAATAGTTAATGCTTGCTTCGATATTTGAAGATGAAGTTGCTAGACCATGCTTTTCGTAGCGCAGACCAAAGCCAATTGGAATTAACGGTAATTTTACGATGGCATCTAATCCAGTGCCGTACGTGGGCACAATTCCGGGTGCACTGTTCGGTGATGTGCACGAACCCTGACAGATCTCTGCGATATCTTGCTTTGAGGTTAGCAAACCGTATGACGCTCGTGCAGTGAATAGTGCCCAGCTGCTTACCGGTAAGAACACAGTGGTTATAAATAGTGTGGATAGTATTTGTTTTTTCATAATTACCTCTTATGCTTATTTAAGCCCGAATTGGCAGGTGTTGCAAAATATATTTGGTTAATCCAAACTGAAAATAGGAACTATGGCATTTCATAACGCACATGAAGATTACCAGAAGCTTAATGAAAAAATAGCTCTTGAACTGTTTCAAGCGAAATTAACGTTACGTATATATCAAACCCCGCATTTAGCAGCATTTGACGTTACGTCTGCACTAATGCAGTTTTTAGCGCATAAGCCAAATATAGGGCTATGTAAGAATGGATCTAGTTTAATTGAAAGTCTAACCACGAACTGGCAGCGCCTATCGACGCCGATGGTTGCCAAGTCTGAAAAGCAGTCATGGTACGAATTCATCGAAGGCCTTTCTTCAGAAACGGCTTTTGTCATTTGGTCATCTGAAAATGAAATTACTGGTGAAATTATGATTTCAGACGCGCAGGTCTTAGAAATTCACCAACAGCTTGGAAAAAAAAGAATTTTCTCGATACAAATTGTCCACGAAGAAAATTTTCAAAAATTGTTCTTGCAGCCGTATGCGGTGCTAATTTCTAGAAGCAGCATCTTTGAAAAAAACCCATCAGTGATAACCCTTGGTGAAAAATGCAAGGCCCCGACCTTGATGGGCCCCTTTCAAGATCTAGCTTTTATGAAAGATGATTTTAAATTTCTCGGTGTAAAACAAGATACTCTGATCGCCAGTGTCGAAGGTAAGTTTGCAGATCCCAAGCAGTTTTATTTTAATCAGTTCGCAAATATTCCGCACCGTTTGACCGATCGGGTGGTGTTTTATTTTCCAGATATAGCAGGAATTTTTTTACAGGAACAGTTGGGACTAAATTCAGATCGCTGCTTTACAGCATCTAAAATTCCGTTCTGGAGTTTAGATCTGTGGAAAAACTGGTGGAAAGAAGCCGAATCGGAAAAATTAATTCGCGGATTGTTTGTTGTTGCCATGAAAGCTTTTGAGGAAGATACCGACTTAGTTAAGAAAATTGAAGCAGCCGTTGCAAGCGCACGACTGCAGTCCTCGTGGACTATCAGTTCGTGAGCGAAAAGCAAGATCGGTTTATAATACTTAAAAAAATTAAATACGGCGAATCGGATTTGATAATTCATGCACTTTCCAGTCACGGAGCTAAATATTCTTTTATGGCCCGTGGCGCGATGAAAAGTAAAAAACGTTTCGGCGGCGGAATTTTAGAGCCCACTCATTACGTTAATTTAACCTATAAAGACGTTACTGAAGACGGAAAGCTTCGAATATTAAATGAAGCCATTTTGATAGATGATTTTAAAGCCATTCGAACGAATTATGAAAAGCTTGATTTTTCCTTATTTGCACTAAATTGCGCATCATGCGTCAGTCAAGAAGGTGACATGCATTCGGATTTTTTGTTTAATTTGATGGGTCACACGTTGCGTGCTGCCGGTGTCACACAAAATATACCTCTTTTAAAACTTCACTTTTGTTTGAAATTCTTATTTCAACAAGGTGTTGTTTCAATCGAAGACTGGATGTCGCCTTTTCTAAAGCTTAATATTAGCGATCATGAAAAGCTGACCGAGTTAGATTCCTTGTCTGCAACAACAGAAACATATTTAGATTCGATAGAATCGCTGGTGCTGCAATATATAAAAACTGCAGATCCAGGTTTCTAATTCTACTAAATCAGTTAGCATAAGTTCATGAATTTATTAGAAATCTCATTACGACGTCCAGTGTTTGCTTGGGTATTAATGTTTTCACTAATTTTATTTGGTGGAATTAGTTTTAAGCAGTTAGGCACAAGCCAAATGCCTGATGTGAATTTTCCAATTTTAAGTATCTCAGTCAGTTATCCCGGGGCAGCACCTGAAGTCGTCGAAAGTGAAATTGTAAACTTAATTGAAAAACGCCTGTTGTCCGTAGAAGGCATCAAAGAAATGCGTTCAACAGCACAGCAAGGTAATGCGCAGGTTAATTTAGAATTCGACATTGGCCGTAATGTTGATGTTGCCTTGCAAGAAGTGCAATCCGCATTAAGTCAAATTCGCTTTCCATCAGGGGTTGATCCAGCTGTCATTTCGAAAACCAATCCCGAAGATGATCCCATATTATTCGTATCCATTTTTGGTGATGTCGAGCTTACCAAAATGCTTCAATGGACCGACGGGTTTCTGCTGGATCAGATTCAGTTTATCCCTGGGGTTGGTGAAGTGAGTTTTCGTGGGTTTCCGGATCGCAATCTGCGTATTTGGATAGACGTCGATAAATTAAAACAGTTTGAACTTACGATCAGCGATGTCGTCGATTCGCTGCGTACAGCCAATGTTCAAAGTGCTGCTGGCCAATACATCGAAGGAAAACAAGAAATACGCATTAGTTATTTGGGAACTGCTGTTACGCCGGAACAGGTTGGCAATTACCGCATTATGAAACGCGGCGGCCAAACAATCGAGGAGCGAAAGTTCTACATTAAAGATGTGGCACGTGTCGTTGACGGATTGGCTGATGTACGCCGAGTTGCTAAAGTGAACGGAAAGCCTGCTGTCAGCGTGCAAGTGCGAAAACAGCGCGGGGCTAACGAAGTTTCTGTGGCAGACGCCGTCATTAAAAAATTTGCCGAACTTACACCACAATTTCCCGAGGGAATGAGCTATGCGATCACCATCAATTATACAAAATCAACAAAAGCCACTGTAGACTTATCAATTGAAAAATTTTGGGTGGTGTCGTTAATCACGATCGTCATTTGCTTCTTATTTCTAGGAAACTTTCAGTCCGCGCTTAATATTCTGTTTTCGATTCCAACATCCATTGTCGGAACTTTTATTGTGTTAAAATTAGCAGGCTTTACCTTAAATCTTTTCACGTTACTGGCACTGACACTTTCCATTTCTATAGTGGTGGACGATGCGATCATGCTTTTAGAAAACATCATTCGTCATTACCGCATGGGTAAAACTCCGTATCAAGCCGCACTTGATGGTTCTAAAGAGGTCCTGCCAGCGGCCATCGCTGCGTCCTTTGCTGTGTTGGCTGTGTTCATGCCAGTTATTTTCATGGACGGCGTTGTGGGAAAGTTTTTCTTTCAGTTCGGAGTCACAATGTGTGCGGCCGTTTTAATTTCATTGCTTGAGGCCATCGTCATCACGCCTATGCGTACTGCCGCCTTCTTAAAGAAAGATGCTAAGCCAAGTCGATTTGAATTAAAATTAGATCATATGTTCGAAAAAATTGGTGAAAGCTATCAGAATGGGTTGCGTGTTTGTTTTCGCATTAAGTGGCTCATACTTGGTGGGTCAACGGCTTTTTTTATAGGGTCGTTGTTTTTGCTAAATGTTGTTCGCCAAGAATTTGTACCAGCCCAAGATCAAAATATTATTATACTTACTGCGCAAGCAAAGCCAGGGACTTCAATCGACGAGACCTTGCGTTTAGTCGAACCCTTGAACGCACTACTAAAAGACACGAAGGAAGTTGCAGGGTACTTTATTTCGGTGGGTCCAGGGCAAGTTTTTTTGCCAATTGCCTTGATTGACAGAAGTGAACGAACCATTTCACACACCGATGTCATGAACAGTATACGAGCTAAAGGAAAAGAACTAAAGGGCTTACGTATTTCATTACGTGATGTCTCTGCTAGAAATTTATCGACAGGTAGGCAGAATCCAATTTCTTTCAATTTACGTGGACCCAGTTTAGAAATGTTAAATGAAAAATCACAAGAGATGATTAAAAAACTTGAAGAACAAAAGTTAGCTGTCGATCTGGATACAGATTATAAAGTTGGTCTACCTGAGTTGACTCTCGTGCCCAATCGCGAAGAGCTTTCCAAAAAATCTGTAACAGCCGAAAGTGTTTCGCAGGTTCTAAGCGCTGCGATCGCAGGACTGCGCGACGGACAATTCGTTTCAGACGGACGCCAAATTGATATTCGATATAAAGTTCGCGAAGATCAGATTCAGTCCATTGACGATATAAAAAAGCTATACGTTCGGAACAGCTTTGGAAACCTAATTCAGCTAGAAAGCTTAGTTAATATAGAAAAAACCAATTCGGTAAATTCGATTGCACGGATTAATCGTCAGCGGGCTATTTCAGTCTACGGAAATTTGGGGCCTGGCCAGTCACAAAGTGAGGTCTTAAGTAAAGTTAAGGACTTGGCGATTTCAATTTTACCAAGCGGATACAGTTTTCAACTTGAAGGCGCCGCTGCAGGCTTTAGCTCGAGTTTTAAAAGCCTAACATGGGTTTTAATTTTAGGAATTCTAGTTGCCTACATGATATTGGCCATTCAGTTTAATTCGTTTGTAGATCCCATATCGGTCTTGATGTCGTTACCTTTTTCTTTTAGCGGGGCCTTACTTATTTTGTGGATGACGGGGTCATCGTTAAATCTTTTTAGCTTTATCGGTTTGATAGTACTGATGGGTATAGCCAAAAAGAATTCTATTATGCTGGTTGAATTTACGGTTCAGGTTATAAAGAAAGATAAACTTTCTACAGTGGACGCCTTACTTAAAGCTTGTCCTGTAAGGCTTCGCCCGGTGCTGATGACCTCGGTTGCCACTTTATTTGCAGCTCTTCCTTTAGTGCTGGGATCAGGTTTAGGAATTGAAACACGTAGACCTATGGGCTTAGTTATAATTGGCGGCATCGTGGTATCGACAATTTTTACGTTGTTTATTGTCCCTATATTTTATTTAGTATTAGCAAAGTTCAAACTGCAAAAAGATGAAGTGGCGGAGCACTAACTACCCAGTTTTAGTTTCGCAAGCGGATGCGTGCTGTCCATCGTGCGTGCCAACTGATCAACACTTAAATGCGTGTATTTCTCTGTCGCCTGTAAGCTGTCATGTCCAAGTAAACTTTGTAGCGTTCTAAGGTTAGTTCCGCTAGCCAACATATGGGTCGCAAAGCTGTGTCTTAATGCGTGCGGGTGCAGGGGATTCATCAGTCCTGTTTTTTTTCCTAAAGTACGAATTATCTCATAGCCAGTTCTGGTATTCAACGCTGACGCTCCAAAAATAAATTCTGTTTTCTCAGCCTGCAGCTTTAATTTTTTCAGGCATGAAAAGCTATAGTCGGGTAGACTAGCAAACCTTTCTTTTCCACCTTTTCCCAAGACTAAAATTCGCTTCTCGGAAAACTGAATTTGTTTCCAGCGTAAGCTGCAAGCTTCGCTAACGCGAAGTCCGCCGCCATAAAGTAATAAAAATAAAGCTCTCGAGCGTAGCGTCTCTATTTTTTGCGAAGTCGATTCTTTATCTAAAAATTGCAATACCGAAATAATTTCATCTACGGATAGAAAGTGCGGAATTTTTTTTGGAACCTTTGGGCATATCAGTTGTTCAGCATAGTTTTTATCAATCAGTCGCTCTTGAAACAGCCAATTAAAGAAGCTTTTTAATGTAGCAACTTTACGGTTTCTACTAGCTAAACTTAGGTTTCCCCACCTTAGCAGTGCAGGTCTAGCTAGGGACCAGAACTCATCGTAATTAGTGACAGTAATCTCTGCATCAAATACGTTTTTGTTTTTAAATTGGAAGGCCTGCTTAAGGTCATTTGCGTATGCTTTAAGCGTTAGCGTGGCGGAAGTCTCAACATTCTCTTGGAACTTCAAATAGTTATCTATGATCGTTTTCACCTTGTAGGCCATGTTTTTCCCAGCTTATTCAGATACTTACAGTATCCGTCGGGATCGATTTGCTTAAAAGACCAGATAAAATGTATAACGCCTTGCAATATTTTTCTTGCATAAAATACAGGACCTTGGTATTAATGCATTGCAGCAGGGTGTTTCAAAACGAGATACCAACTGCATACCAAAGTAGCACGTCGTTGAAAGGTGGATACTATGTCAGATTCTAACTCGCAGGCTTTGCCCCATTTGCCAAGCTCTTCAAACCAAACTCAGATGCCTAACTGGGCACCGGTACAAACTAAGGTCATCGCGGAAGCACGAACGATTATATACAAGTCAGACATCATGACCCAACTGATGAAAATGATCGAGCGCGTATCGCCGTCACAGGCTAACGTTCTTGTATTAGGTGAATCAGGAACTGGTAAGGAACTTATCGCCCGTGCGATGCATGAAAAATCTCAGCGCCGTAACAAGCCATTTGTTGCCATCAACTGTGGTGCCTTACGCGAAACCCTTTTAGAGTCTGAGTTATTCGGACATGAAAAAGGATCATTTACAGGAGCTTACAATCGTAAAATCGGTTTAGCAGAAGCTGCTAACGGCGGAACATTGTTCCTTGATGAAGTAGGTGAGTTGCCTTTAGCAATTCAGGCCAAGCTTTTACGTTTCATCCAAGAAGGCGAAATTTTTCGCGTGGGTGGAAAAGATTCTATCAAAGTAGATATCCGTTTAGTTTGCGCTACCAATCGTGAGTTAGATCAAGAAGTTGTACGTGGAAATTTCCGTGAAGATCTTTTCTATCGTATCAATACAATCGTAATCAGTGCTCCGCCATTACGTCGCCGTAAAGAAGATATACCAGCACTAGTAACACATTTTTTAAATAGTGGATCACACACATTCATGAATCGTGGAAAAACGATCGATGAAGAAGCTATGAAAGTATTAGTAAAGTACGAATGGCCTGGAAATATCCGTGAATTACAAAACGCGTGCGAGCGTTTACAGATTCTTTCTGAAGGTCACATGATCATGGTGAACGATTTGCCAGAATCTATTCGTAACCCTGAAGTACGTGATGAAGGTTTAGATTTCGATCCGGCTGTGCCACTTTATGAATTAGAAAAGAAATATATTCTTAAGGCATTAGGACACTACGGCGGAAATAAAACTCAAGCCGCACAAGGTTTAGGAATTACCATTAAGACCTTGTACAACAAGTTACATGAATACGGCGAATTCGAAAAATACGCTGTTCACTCAAAACCAATTAAAGATTAATTTGCACTGTTCGCAGCACGTTGTTTCCCCGCAGTTCAAGCCAAAGCTATTTTGAATTTAGACACGTCGACGGACCAAAATAGCTTTTCATTTTTTTGAACTAAGATTAAAATAATAAAAAGTGTATCAAACTAAGACTTCGCAAAAAATGTCTGCACATCGAATTGTTAAGCAATTTAAACAACTACTGCCTCTACGAACGACCTCGGCTGGCCCACGCGTTGCTAAGTTATCTAGTAGGAGTATATTCAATGCAAATCAAACATACGGCTATTTTTATTTTTACTGTCCTTTTCAATTCAGTTTGTTTTTCGCAAAGCAAAGTTTCTTTGCAGGATGCTATTCAGCTAGCATTGCAAAACAATCCAAGAACAAAAGCCAATGCTATGCGAATTGAGGCTGCGCTTGAGCAGACTAAAGCATTTAAACAATCTGCACTCCTACCATCGGTAAGCTCGTTGTACTCGCAGGATTTAAACAAGTCCTATTCTCAAGACTTAGATGTTCGCCGAAATAAACTTGCTTCGCTGTCTTTAAATTTGAATCTTTTTAATGGGTTTTCTGATTACTATCAAATTAAGGCTCAAGATTGTGAGTACAAAAAGTTGGTCGCAAGCTACAAGTCAACTAATGCGTTTTTGCAAAATACAAGTGGCCAAATTGTAGGGTTAGTGGTCGATAGTTACGTTAGTTTAGTGAACAATCGGGCGGACATAGATTTTAACACTAAAAATGTCGAGTTTCTAAATTCAATATTGCCGTATGCTTTGAATGCTGAGCAAAAAAGTTTAATTTCTGAAATGATTAATAGTGCGAAAATCTACGTGTTAGAATCAGAATCAAATCTCAAAAATTCAGAGGCCAATTATAAATTTATAGTTAATGTCGATACACCAAGTAGCACCGATAACTTAACAGAAATTATCAGTAAAATTGTTATTCCTAGCAATTCAGCTGAATCTTTTGAAATCAGCTTGTTAAAAAGCCCAGAAATTTTAGGTGCAAAACTATCCCTAGAATGTCAGAAACTATCTTATAAATCTGAAAAAGCTCAGCTTTATGGGCCGCGTGTTGATTTTTCAGTTTCTCGATCTACAGATTTCCAGGGTAACAGGTCAACTGGTGCACAAATTGTGATATCAAAATCATTCGATCTTGGTCGCTTCACTGCAAATACAGCTAGCTCTAAAAATCTTTTAGCTACGCAGTTAGAGTTGGACGGTACTATTGCAGAAGTTCAAAATAAGCTTTTTAACAGTCATAATCGACTGATTAGTGCTGAAAAAACATTAAGCGCCTACATTAAGAATTATACTGAGGCTAGCATGATTATAAAAAGTATTCTTGCCAACATAAAAAATATTACGACAGAAGAAATGAATATTTTAATAAACTTAGTCGGATTGCAAAGTTCTCAATTACAAATAATAAATTCAAAAAAACAAGAGATGGTTAATATTAAATATTCTATTCAGCGTGAAATCGGCACATTGTTCGAAATAAATAACCTGTCACTTCAGCAGTAGTAAATTAAAAAAACGAGATAATTACTAGCTAACTGTAAAATTAGCTAGTAATTAAATAAAATTACAACATCACGCCGCAGTCAGCATAATACTGTGATTTCAGTGCTGTAATTTTTTGATTATTAAGTCTTTGAATTACATATTTGTATCTCGAATTATTTGCAAATGCCTGAGCTGTATTAGCTTGATAGCGTGCAATGGTTTGTTGCACTAGCGGCAATTGCGCTGCGCACTCTGCATCTGTCAGTGC
>JANPNP010000166.1:0-9993 GCA_031427535.1 Bdellovibrionales bacterium
GAAGGGATAAAGCTGATGTGAAGCTCACAATTCAAAGTATGTGCCGCCCCCTCAGTATTTCTAAATTACTTTAAAAGAGCATTCATCAGAACTCCGGAAACCATGTTCGATGACCGGAAAACCTGAGCAATTTGATCCAGGGTTGCTTTAGAGCTCAGTGGATTGGACTTATTTCCTACAAATTATATCGTTTCAATACCCTTGGTTGCACAATGAGGAATGGGGTTACTGCTATTTTTGGAATAACAGGCGCTGTAAGTTGTTTCACTCTAATTACTAGTCACGACCACACTGGGATAAAAATTCGGTGCGCGTGATATCTTGTTTTTTAAAGGCGCCCCGCAAGTCTGCGGTCGAAGTCGTGCTGTGGGTATCTTGAACTCCGCGTGAAATTACACAGTAGTGTTTTGCATTGATGTGCACCGCCACATCATCTGTGTTTAACAAATATTGTAAGCAGTCGGCGATTTGTTTGGTCAGGCGCTCTTGAACTTGCGGACGACGCGCAAAGTATTCGACGATGCGATTCATTTTTGAAAGGCCTATTACCTTGTCGTTCGGAATGTAGGCTACGGTTGCATGACCATGGATCGGTTGGAAATGATGCTCGCACGTTGACATCACTTCGATGTTTCGAACGCATACCATTTGGTCGTACTGCATTTTGTTTTCGATGGTTGTGATTCTAGGAAAATTTTTTGTGTCTAATCCTTCGAATATTTCATTTACATACATTTTTGCTAAGCGTTTAGGTGTTTCTTTCAAACTATCGTCGGTTAAATCTAGACCTAAAATTTGCATGATTTCGGCAAAGTGAAATTTTACTTTTTCGATTTTTTCATCGGCTGTAAGGGAACTTTCAACGATGGGGGACGGACGAACATGGGACAGAATTTCTGCGGCTCTTGTGTCGACAGATTTTAATTTTGGATTTGTCATGGGTACCTCTGTAGCAAAGCCTGTGATCCAGCGAAAGAAAATAGTTGAACTTGGCAAAAATGGCTATGAGAAAGCATAGAAATTGATACTTTTTTACACAAAAATCGATGACACACGCTCGGCCTCGAGTAAGGCGCCTTCGACGGTATTGGCTTTTAATATGGCTGTCGAATCCCCTAAAACCTGTAAGGACGAACTTTCATCTCTGGCAGCACTTTTTATAGGTTCGGCATTTAAAAAATACGCAGACTGGATAAGATCCACATCAGCCCAGTTGTAGAATGAATCTGACTGCAGTTTTTTGCCGCTTAATCCTAATTTTGTTTTACTATTTATCAATGTCGATATGTTTTCAATTTCAAAACCAATTTCGGATTCAGTTTGCAAACTTTCTTTATCAAAAATCTGTTTGGTAAAGATCTCGAATTCAAGGTGGGTTAGATTATTTCGTAGGTTTTTTACTAAAACGTTAAACTGTTCATTACCACTTGCATAAGCTACTTTGGTTTTTTTACTAAATGAAATTTCAGTCGAGTTTGGTACGGTGTAATGTGCTTTTAAAATTGAAATTGGATTAATTGTTAAAAGCCATGCTTTAGCCCATGCCATCTCAGGTAATTGCAGCAGTCCCAAAACACGCGCCCACTGGCTGGGAGGTAACGTCAAGGCAACACGTTTTGCATACACCGTGCGCCGTCCTGTCGGTGTCGCAAATACCATCTCAAAACCATCATTTGCTTTGCGAATTTCTTGCAGCTTCCAATTCATGCGAACGTTTCGGTAAGGCATTAGCCCACTGACTCTATTTTTTAAAGCAGTCACAACTTGCTCGGCGCCGCCGGGGAAGTAAAAATTGGTGCTGGAAACAGAAGTGGTCGGTAGGTTAAACTCTTTTATTAATTTTTTTAGTGTGGCGTCAGAATGCGAAAATAATGAAGCACCATAATCAAGCCCGTCGTTAGAACGAATGCGGCCGCCCAAATAACTTGAACCTTCGAAAATACGATAACCAGTCTTTATTTGTCTTAATTTATGTGCTAGGTAAAGGCCGGTAATTCCGCCGCCAACAATGACGACTTGTTCATCCGAAAACTGGCGTTTATCAAAAATATATTCATCAAATGTTGAGCATGATGCCCCTAATGAGAGCACACCTAAACCACCGAGACCGCGCAAACTTATTTTTAAAAAATCTCTACGAGAAGACATTTCCAACCCTTTAAACGTCATGCTACACTAGGCCTGTGTCACAAACAATAACTGGCGGGCAAAAAGAACTTCTCCGCATCCTTTTTTTTAGCCGCATCAGCTTTCGATTTTATATCATAGCCTTAGCGCTGTTGTCTTCAATCTGCGGGTTGCTGCTACCCTACTATCAAAAAGAATTTTCGACACAGCTTGATTTTGTGACACTGACGTACTGTGTTCTTTTGTCACTTGTCTATTTTGGCTTCAATCAATGGGCCGCCTACATTGGCCAAAGTGAATCTATTGTGGCACAGCGGAAATTGGCTGAACGCATTTATCGGCATAACTTAGAGTTAAAGCAACTTGTGCTGCAGGACCGCAGTGTAGGGGAAATTGTTTCACTTTACACATCCGACGTCCCTAGCCTAACCGTGTGGCTGGAACAGTCAATGCCTTACGGATTTACCACACTGTTCCCCTTGGTCCTAACACCTTACTTTCTTTATTACTTTTATGGGTTGCCTTTTTCGCTTAGCTTTTCATTTGTCTTTTTTTTAGTGTTGTTAAACG
This sequence comes from Bdellovibrionales bacterium, assembly GCA_031427535.1. Lineage (GTDB taxonomy): Bacteria > Bdellovibrionota > Bdellovibrionia > Bdellovibrionales > Bdellovibrionaceae > Pseudobdellovibrio. The sequence goes on from JANPNP010000166.1 coordinate 2,698, forward strand.
GTCTTATGGCCTACCGGCAATCGCTATTTTTTTTCAAATTTAAAAAGCTTGCAGCTGATCGCATGGGCTTAGTGAACGAGTGGATACAGAACATCCGCGGTTTAAAAATTTTGAATTGGGTTGAAGGATTTGAAACCCGAATTATTAAAAAACGCCGTGAAGAGACAAATAACCGCTTAGCCATGGTAACTAACGGCCAAGTGATGAATTCGATATCTTCAAGTGTAACTTTTTGGCTGAACCTAATGGTGCTGATGTTTTTTATTTGGACTGTGCCAGCCGATCTTTCGAAAGTTGAACTGATTGCACTTTTGTGGGTAACCACAGTTTTTCTATCAAGACCTTTGCGGCAACTGCCGTGGTTTTTTACATTTATATTCGATGCATGGACGTCGTTCAAACGACTAGCCGATTTTTTAGACTTAGAAAATGTCGACGAAGTTATTAAAGATTCAACGTGTGACATTCCGGGATGCAAGGCTTTGATTAAAAATTTAACTTTACGAATCGGTGACAAAAATCTGCTAGATATCAAAGAATTTAAAATCTTAAAGCCCGAGCTGATAGCCCTTATCGGACCAGTTGCATCCGGGAAAAGTTTATTTTTAAAATCTATGATTAAAGAGACCTCTTTTGTAGCCGATCGTTTCTTTACAGCTGAAACAAGCTACGTGCCGCAAGAACATTTTGTTATGAGTGCGACGTTGCGCGATAATGTTAGCTTTGCGTACGGTACAGATCCCGACAATGACGAAGATGTTATGGGCTCTTTGACCAAGGCACAGTTTGATTTTAATGTGGACCGCGTCGAAAACGGCCTAGAAACTGTTATCGGGGAACGCGGTCTAAATTTGTCTGGTGGACAAAAACAGCGAGTCAGCATTGCCCGGCAGTTTCAGAACTTAAAAGATTTTATTTTATTGGATGACCCATTAAGTGCAGTCGATGTATCGACCGAGTCTGAACTGATAAAAGAGTTTATTGAACTAAAAAATAACGGTCATGCTGTCATGCTAACCACGCAAAGATTTACAGCCCTTCAGTTCTGCGAACGCATCGTGTATCTTGAAAAGGGTCAAATTGTCTACGATGGCCCGGCTGATCTTTTTTTAAGTGACCCGCAATTTCAGCCCTTTATTAAGGGGACGTTCTGAAAAATTTGGCATTTTCTAAAACAATTTATGATACTTTATTGCAGGCTTATCGGCCCTTTATAGTGAAGATGTTACTGGCTGTAGTTTTAGGTTTTCTTGGTCGTTTTTTGTTTTTATCAAATGCGCAGATACTGGGTCAGTTTATAGATCAAACATCCGTCATCACGACCCAAGCCTTAAAACCAATTGTGGCTAAATTATTTATTTTACTAGTGGCAGCCTTCACGCTGACACTTTTATTTCGAACTGTATTTTCTAGGCTTTCGGCATTAGCGGTTTCACGCATATACGACGAGACCACCTACCGTGTATCGCGATTTCCTGTTTCATTTTTTGATCATCAACCGGTCGGAAAAATAACAACTCGGTTTTCCAGCGATTACGGGAACATCTTTCGCCTTTTTGGCGGCCCGCTGGCTGAATTTTTATCGATTCTTTTTGATCTTGTATCTATTGTTATCTTGATGGTTTTTATTCATCCTTATTTTATTTTTACGATACTTTTTTCATTCTGGATTTATTTAAGTATTTTAAAACGAAATCAATTGCGCCTTCGCGAATCACGCAGGGATTTGTCAAATGATCGCGCGCCCTCTATTGCTCATTTCTCAGAAACTGTTCAGGGCGCTGCAACTATCAGACTTAATAAAAAGCAGCATATGTTCACAGATAAATTTTTATTTTTTGATGAAAAGTATTTACGTTCGAAACGTCATGTCTTTTGGAATGTGACCCGTTTTTCAATGGAGCTAAATATATTAAGCGCGCTTTTTTTCGCATTAAATGGAATTGTTTGTCTTTATCTTATTGAAAAGGGCCTTATTGGTATTGGCCTAGCTAGCGTGATCTTAAGTTTTACCTTACTAGCCACTAACACCTTGCAAATGTTTTTCGAGTGGTTTTCACAATTTGAAGAAGCTTTGGTCGGCGTTGAAAAATTAGACGACTACTTACGCTCTGAAATTGAGCCAGGTGCACTTTTGCCAAGCTATTCTGATTTCACCACGTCGCATCCGAAGCGTGCGCGCGGGCCATCGCGCGCGCTTACCACAGTGGCCATACAGCCCGATTTTCACTTACAAGTTGAAGGACTTCACTTTCGATACCCTCATACGTTAAATAAAATTTTAAATAATGTGTCTTTTAAAATTAAGCCCGGAGAGAAGCTAGGAATTATTGGGCGCACGGGCTCGGGAAAGTCGACACTTATTTCAGCGTTACTGCACCTGTACCCAATTCAGTCCGGCGCTATGCTAGTGAATGGAAAAAATGAGCTGGATGTTGAAAAACACCGCGCTTTATTTTCGGTGATATCTCAGGATCAATTGTTTTTAACGGGCAGCATTCGAAACAACTTGGACTTATTTCGCACCCATTCTAACCAACAGATTGAAAAGATTTTAAAGCTTGTGGGACTTAACTTTAATTTGCAGGACGAGGTTTTTGAAAAAGGACAGAATTTATCACAAGGAGAAAAACAGCTGCTTAGCTTAGCACGTGGACTGCTGCAAAAGGCCGAGATTTTCATCTTTGATGAAGCCACGTCAAACGTCGATCCCCATGCAGAAGCCTTGATGAATCGTGCATTAAAGGAAATACTTTCGGATAAGACACAAATTCGCATTGCTCACCGATTACAGACCGTCGAGGATTGCCATCAGATCTTATGGCTAGATTATGGCGTCGTAAAAAAACTAGGGCCCGCGAAAGAAGTTCTTGTCGCATTTCAGCAAGGCAGGGTATAACACCCGAATAGTCGTATTCAAAAAAAAAAGGAGGCCTCGATGAGTGATATGGATGATCAAGAAAAAAAATCCACCGATCAAGGCTTTTCAGAACTATCTAATTCAGACTCGGCGGAAGTGACCGCACAAGAGCAGGACTTTTTAAACTTAATTCATTTGCAGGATCACTGGTCGCAAATGACCAAAGAAAATCGTAAAGAAAAGTTTTTTTTATTGCCACGCACAGATGCCGAAGAGCTTTTTTTAAATTTACGCGCCCCTGATCAATCAGAACTTATTGAAGAGCTAAGTCAGTTAGAAAAACGCTCGTGGATTCGCTTGCTTGCACCAGACGACGCGGCCGATCTTATCCAAGAAGTTGATGCCGAAGCTAAAGAGGATTACCTTTCCTTACTTGACCCACAAACCAAACGCGAAGTTTCAGCACTGCTTGCTTATGCTGAAGACAAAGCTGGCGGTCTGATGAGTTCCCGCTTCATTCGCCTTCGTCCACAAATGAATGTCGACGAAGCAATTAGCTACATTCGTATTCAAGCCAAAACTCAGGTCGAGACCATGTATTATTCCTACGTATTAGACCCAGAACAAAAGCTAGTAGGAGTGATTTCGTTTCGTGAACTTTTTGCCTCGACCCCAGCTAAACTTGTGTCTGAGATCATGCATACTGATGTATTTAAAATTTCGGTAGATTTAGATCAAGAAAACATAACTCAAGTTTTTAAAAAACAAGACCTAATGGCTTTACCGGTTATTGATGCAGAAAATAAAATGGTGGGTATCGTAACATTCGATGACATTGCTGAAGTTGCGGAAGAAGAAGCTACCGAAGATATTCATAAAATAGGTGGTGTGGAATCACTAGATGCTCCCTATTTACAAATCTCGATGATTGAGATGATGCGTAAGCGTGGCGGCTGGTTACTGATTTTATTTATCGGAGAAATGTTTACTGCTAGTGCCTTAGGTTATTTTGAAGATGAACTACAAAAGGCCGTCGTATTAGCTATGTTTTTACCGCTGATCATCAGCTCGGGTGGAAATTCCGGTTCGCAGGCGTCTACACTTATTATTCGTGCGATGGCGCTAGGTGAAGTAAAACTTAAAGATTGGTTACGAGTTTTATACCGCGAAATTGCAACTGGTGCTGTGTTGGGTGCGTTACTAGGCGCTATTGGCTTACTGCGCATTTATTTTTGGCCATGGCGCGAACAGATGTATGGTCCTGAATATCTTCGTATTGGTTTAACTGTTGCTGTGTCGGTCATTGGGGTGGTGTTGTGGGGAACAATATCGGGCTCGATGTTGCCGTTTATTTTGCGGCGCTTTAAATTAGATCCAGCTTCAGCATCGGCACCAGCAGTTGCAACAATTGTGGATGTCACTGGTGTGGTGATTTATTTCACCGCTGCCAGCTTAATCCTAAAAGGAATCCTACTTTAAACGGTTCGTTAAACAGTTTTCAACGCCCAATTACTGCTAGTTTTAATCTAACTTCTTAAGAAATTAGCCATGAATTGTTTAAACCCATTTATCCATACTCTAAAACTTGGCAGCATATAGGGTACACAGTTCCAGAGTGGGGTAAAAGAAGTTTACTTAAAAAAGGCGTGCATACATTCTGAATCCACCTGTTGAATCGGACGTTACAATCTCGTGAAATCACCCACAAATTCTTCAGACGAAACCTTTAAAATTACGTCGGAGTTAATCCTGAGGTCCAACTTGAAAAGTGATCTTTCAATTGGTCAGTCATGTTTAAAAATTTCACTCCGTAAGATTTATTTTGCGAGCACCAAACGACCTCGCCGTCCATTTCGTGCTGAAGCCCGTCAATCATCACTTTTACTTTTTCACCTTTTGTAATGGCCATGGCCCCTGTGAAAGATAATCCACCCATGGAAAGTGTTTCTGACGCCGTCGATATAACTTGGTCGCCAATTTTTAAGACAATATCCCGAGCCACATTATAACGTGCATACTGCCGACGCTTAATTCCTTGTGCTTCAACCGGAGTTTTTCGTCGTAGTCCGATTGCAAACATCACAGGAAGTAAAACCATCACAAGAACAACGGCCATATTTCCTAAACCGCCGCCGAAGCCCGTACCCGAACCACCACTACCCGAGCCAGATACAAAGCTTGAAGCACCAGCACTGACAGCCTTTACTAAACCACAACCTGCACCACCCGCACTGTCTGCTGAAATATCTGAAGCCACACCGCGATCAGATTTATAAACCGGCGTATAAACCGGGTTAAATGATGCAGCGCTGGCCTGTGAAATTGCATCTTGTGTTGCCTTTAAGGCATTGACACGGCCACCAGTTGAAACTTTGTTAGTAAACGATGAAAATTTATTTGTAGCACTTAAAATTATAGTTCGAATTTGATATCCAGAAAGTTGTGGCGCTTCACGTATCAACAGTGCAGCAAGTCCTGCCACAAAAGGTGACGCCATCGAAGTTCCTGACATCATAGCGTAACATCCTGGAGCTATACAGCCACTTCCAGGAACTGAACTGGTGATTGCAACCCCGGGGGCGGCCACGTGAACACTAAGGCCAAAGTTTGAGAACGATGCTTTGTTGTCCAAATCAGTGGACGCCGCAACGGCAATATTATTTGGTGTATCTAAAGCAGCAGGATACATCGGAGTTGTGTCATTGTTAGCCCCTGAATTTCCAGCTGCCGAAACAATCACAACACTTTGCGCGTGCGCGTAGCTGTAGGCATCGTGCAAAGACCGCGAATACGAAGGGCCGCCCCAAGAGTTATTAATAACTTTGGCTCCCATATTTACTGCGTAGTAAATAGCACTGATCGCATTGGCTGTAGATCCCGAACCATTTGCATCTAAGAACTTTAAAGCCATAATTCGAATCTTGGATTCGCGTACTGGGTAGGCCAGCACATCTTGACCCACACCTAAAATAATTCCTGCAACGTGGGTTCCGTGGTCATCATCGTCTAGCATAATTCCATTGTTGGCGACATAATTCCAACCATTGATATCGTCGATGTAGCCGTTACCGTCGTCGTCGACTCCGGCAGCTCCATTTTTTTCAGCGTTGTTTACCCATAGCGCGTTTGAATCCTTGAATAGCCCATGGTTGACATCTAAACCTGTGTCGATTACCGCAACAACTGTTTTAACTCCCTGATTGTAAGGCTTTGCAATAGACCAGGCTTCGGTAGCTTGAACATTGGCATTAGACTGCGAATAATCGTCAGTTCCAGATGGTGGCACGCCAAGCGGTTGCACGTCAGCCGGATCAAGACTTAATAGATAGTTGGGTTCGATGTATTCAACATCAGGATTTGCACGCAATGAATCGATGGTAGCTGCCGAATCGGACTTAATGTGTAACATCGTCGATCCCCAGAAAGCCTGTTTCACGGCTACGGATGATCCTAGCTTTTTGACTAAACTTAAACCTTTAGATAAGCGTGAATTCGCTGACATACCCGTCTGCGGCTTCATCTTGACGATAAATTCGCCTTGCACGACCCGGTTTTGAGCCTGAGTTGTTAAAGTAGAAAATAAAATAAAAAACACAGTAACAGCTATAAAACGCACCAACGTACACCCCATTGAATTAAGCGCAACCTGTATGGATAATTTATCGGGCCCTTGGTCGTATTACTGAAGTTTGGCAAAAAAAACTCTCATAATAATTCACTTCTGTTTCGATTTTGAAATGGAATTTATTGGCATCAGGACTTACGTGTCTCAGCCTGAGAATATTCAGATCAAGCTTTACTTAAAAGCAACGCTTGACTCGGATTTTGACCTCGTTAATCATTCATACAGTATGAATAAAATCCAAAAAATATTTATCAGTGGGTTAGTCGCTTTTTTACCGATGGCTGTGACTATTTACATTGTCTTTGCGGGCATCAGCATTGTTGAAAATTTACTGGGATCATTTCTGCGTCAAATCCTGCCGCCAGAAGCGTACTACCCGGGCTTTGGCTTTCTAACGACGATCATACTTATTTTCTTACTTGGGCTTATGCTGAATAACTTATTGACCGCAAGTTTGCTGCGCAAGGTTCAGGAAAAACTGACTGAAGTTCCATTTGTGAAAGTGGTCTATTCACCACTTCGTGATTTAATGAATTTGTTTTCAAAAGGTCGTGGCCAAAATAATTTGCAAAAAGTTGTGCTGGCAGATTTTGGACAAGTTCTCGACTTCTTTCGTTATGATGGGACGGAAACTGATGACAACATTGTAACTTTGGATTTCAAGCAAGAGAGATTGTTGTAAATGATGCGGAGAAATCTCCAGTCGGCTGGAGGTACAGGCGGCACCCTGTTCTCGGCGCTGATGCTTGTTATCATCGTAATCTGCTTCGTAAGTTTCAACTCTGCTCTGATAATGTTGCACAAAACAAAC
>JANPNP010000167.1:0-2173 GCA_031427535.1 Bdellovibrionales bacterium
CTAAAAGCTTTTGAAGAGGCAACAAATAAACTTAAGGTCTACTATGCAAGTTTAGGTCATATCGAATTTAAGCTGGTGAACGAGTCGACAGATTTAATTCAGTATTCAAATAAAAATACAGTGGCGCAGCTTAAATTTCAGGTCGACGAAGGACCACGAGTTGAAGTGCAGTCTATACTTATCGAAGGCAATCAAACAACTCATGAAAAAGTGATCCTGACAGAAATAGATTTTAAACCAGGCGACGTTTTAACCCCTGCAAAACTTGAAGAATCTATTTCTAGGCTTCAACGAACCGGGCATTTTAGTTCAATCGAAATTTTAACACTGGAATCGGGAACTAACATTGCCGCGCGTACAATTATCATCAAGGTACTTGAGCGCGATCCAGGCGTGTTTACCATAGGTGCCGGTCTTACCAATGAAAATCGTGGAACATTGCACGGCTACACGGGACTAGCCTACCGAAACATCGGTGGCTGGGGCCGCGGGTTATCAGCGCGTATCGAAGGCAACTACAATTATGCTGATGTGAAGTTTTTAGAATCTAAATTAACAGTTGGTTTTGTAGAGCCTTATCTTTTTGAAACGCGAACACGCTTTCGAGTTAATTTAACGCGTTCGATGACAATAGCAAATTACGAACTTAGGAAAGTGACCGAATTAAATTCAGCGACGTATTCTTTAGAGCAGGATTTTACATCGCACATTACGGGCATTTGGGATCTGTTAAATGTGGCTACCTATATTGACCGTGGCATCACCCCACAAGATCAAATAGACAATAACTACAATCGGGAAACTTTAATCATTGTTTCGACCGGCCCGACACTAGATTTAGACTACCGAAACAATATTTTTAATCCAACAGATGGCAGCTTCTCAAGGTTTTCAATAGAGTACGCTTTTGAAAGTGGAAGTGAAAATATCGACCCATTTTTTCGGGCGACTGGCCAAACGACATTCTATGTTCCAATTGAAAAGTCCGATTTTGTTTTCGCGCAATCTTTCCGCGGTGGCTATGTGAAAGATATAAAACCATTGGGTTTTGGTATTCCGTTCAATAAAAAAGGTTTCACCTTAGGTGGGCGGACAACCATTCGTGGTTTTGATACCGATGAATTTTTCCCCGCAGAGGACGTCCTAGGACCATCATTCCGACTAAAAAGTCATGCGACGTATGAATTGGTTAAATCAGAATTACGGTTCCCGCTAATCCGAAATGGTGACCTTTACGGTGCTGTTTTTTACGACGGTGGACAGGTTTTAATCGACGGTTTTTCATTCGATGATCAATGGCGCGACGCCATAGGAATTGGAATTCGTTATAATACACCCGTGGGCCCTTTAAACCTAGAGTATGCTAAAAAGCTGGACAGAAAAGCCAATGAAGATGCCGAAGCTTTTCATTTGTCCATAGGAGTTTTCTAAGGTAATTTTGACCATCTGTTTTAACACTATTTTTAATAGGAGCACGCATGCGTCAACATCAGGTTCGGGTTTTCCCTTCTAAAGAAAAAATTGAAAGAAAGGATCAGTTAGCTTGGAAATTAGCCGAGCTTTGTACTGATACAACTCCGATTAAGGATGATGTTGTCGACATGATTATTAATCGTGTAATTGACAATGCATCAGTTGCAATTGCTGCAGCCAATCGACACCCCGTAGCTTCTGCCAGGGCTATGGCTTTAGCGCATCCGCGTGCTGGCGGCGCGACTGTATTTGGCATGCCTAACGACCAAAAATTTTCGTGTGAATGGACTGCGTGGGCCAATGGCACTGCAGTTCGCGAACTTGACTACCACGATACATTTCTTGCCGCCGACTACTCACACCCGGGCGATAGCATTCCGCCAATATTGGCTGTTGCTCAGCAAGCAAATAAGACCGGAAAAGATTTAGTACGCGCCCTAGTAGCTGCGTACGAAATACATGTAGATCTAGTAAAATCAATCTGCCTGCACAAACACAAAAAAGATCATATTGCTCACTTAGCGCCGGCACAGGCTGGCGGCATTGGCTCTCTTTTAGGATTACCGACTGAGATTGTGTTTCAAGCTATTCAACAAGCCGTACATGTATCCTTCACGACTCGGCAGTCACGTAAAGGTGAAATTTCATCATGGAAAGCGTACGCTCCGGCGCATGCGGGTAAGTTAGCTATTGAAGCCGT